>NZ_JASCPO010000161.1:0-13393 GCF_029960145.1 Pseudomonas sp. PS01299
GGCAAGCCCGCTCCCACAGTGTCCGTGTCGTTCACGAATATTATGTACACCCGAGAAACCTGTGGGAGCGGGCTTGCCCGCGAAGAGGCCAGTGGCCTCAACACAAATTCAGGGCTGGAATGCACCAATGAAAATCGCCGGATCCACCCGCGCATCGTTCAGGCTGATGTTCCAGTGCATGTGCGGCCCGGTCGCCCGGCCGGTCGAGCCGACCTTGCCCACCACCGCGCCACGGGCCAGTTGATCGCCGACCTTCACGTCGATTTTCGACATGTGGCAGAACATGCTGATAAAGCCCTGTCCGTGATCGACAAACACCGTGTTGCCGTTGAAGAAGTAGTTGCCGGTCAGAATCACTTTGCCCGCCGCCGGAGTCTTGATCGGCGTGCCGGCCGGCACCGCAAAGTCGAGACCGGCATGGGGGTTGCGCTCTTCACCATTGAAGAAGCGGCGCACACCGAACTTGCTCGACAATGGTCCGTTGACCGGTTTATCCAGCAGCAGGTTGCTCGGGGTGTTCGGGCTGAAGCTGCGGTAAGCCTTGATCTGCTCGGCCAGTTCACCCTCGATGCGCTTGAGGTTGGCCGGGTTCGGATTGACCTGCTGAGTGTTCTTCAGGGTGATGTGCTGTTCCGGGTATTTCTTGTTGCCAACCGTGAACGGCAGATTGCGTCCGCCGCTGCTGATCTGCTGGCTGCCGGGTTTGACCGTCAGCGGCACACCGACAATCGCCAGCCAGTTGTTCTGTTCTTTCACCACCAGCACCGGTTTGCCCTGATAGGTGGCTTTTGGTGCCTGCGCAGCGCTGCCCAGATCGACCACCGCGACGCCGCCCGGCACCGGTTTGTTCAGCAAACGGGTGATGTAGCTGTCGGCGTGGGCGTTGAAGGAGGTCAGGCACAGCAACAATAACGGAGCAAAAAAACGCGGCATGGATCAGTCCAGTAGAGAAAGGGTGACAGGCGTCAGGTGGTTGTCCTCGACGCGCACTTGCAGTTCGCCTTCGCCCAGCTTGGCTTTCAGGCGCTGCCCGTTGTGGGTCTGCGCGGCGTTGCGGATGGCCTGGCCGCGTTCATCCAGCAGAATGCTGTAGCCACGGCCGAGGGTCGCCAGCGGACTGACCACATGCAGCGTCTGCATCTGGCTGTGCAGTTGCAGGCGACGGCTTTTCAGGCCTTCGCGCATGGCTCGCGGCAGGCGTTCGGCGAGGCTGTCGAGGCGCTGACGCAGCATCGCCAGTTGGCGTCCCGGGTGTTGCCCGGCGAGGCGGGTTTCCAGACGGATCAGGCGTTCGCGGCGGGTATTGAGCTGGCGTTCGAACGCCCGGCGCAGGCGCATGTCCAGGTCATCCAGGCGTTGCGCTTGCTGACGCAGGCGTTCGCCGGGGTGGCGCAGACGGCGGGCCATGCCTTCCAGGCGCAGACGATCGCGCATCAGCCGGTCGCGCATGCGCATCACCAGACGCCGATGCAGACTTTCGACCTGACGGATCAGGTGGCTCGAATCCGGGGCCAGCAGTTCAGCGGCGGCGGAGGGCGTTGGGGCGCGCACGTCAGCCACGAAGTCACTGATCGACACGTCGGTTTCATGCCCGACGGCGCTGACAATCGGCGTCACGCAGGCATCGACCGCCCGGGCCACGGCTTCTTCGTTGAAGCACCAGAGGTCTTCCAGCGAACCACCGCCCCGGGCGAGGATCAGTGCGTCGAAACCACGGGCATCCGCCAGTTTCAGCGCGCGGACGATTTGTGCAGTGGCTTCACGGCCCTGCACGGCAGTCGGAATCAGCGTCAGTTGCACCTGCGGCGCACGGCGACGGAACACGCTGATGATGTCGCGAATCACCGCGCCGGTCGGCGAACTGATGATGCCGATGCGTTGCGGATGCGCCGGCAGCGGCACTTTGCGTTCGGCACTGAACAGACCTTCGGCGCTGAGCTTTTCCTTCAGTGCATCGAAGGCCAGGCGCAGCGCGCCGTCACCGGCCGGCTCCACGGTATCGAGAATCAGCTGATAGTCGCCACGGCCTTCGAACAGCGAGACCTTGCCGCGCACCTTCACGGCCAGACCGTCCTTCAGCGCCTGACGCACCCGCGCCGCATTATTGCGGAACAGCGCACAACGCACCTGCGCACCGCTGTCCTTGAGGGTGAAATACACGTGGCCGGACGCGGGGCGGGCGAGGTTGGAGATTTCGCCTTCGACCCAGATGTTGCTGAACACGTCTTCGAGCAACACCCGCGCGCGGCCGTTGAGCTGGCTGACGGTCAGGACTTCACGGTCCAGGCCAAGTCTTGCAAAGGGATCTTTAATCATGGGGCGCAGTTTAAGGGCATTTGCCTGTCGATCACCATGACCCAACACAAAACCCCTTGTAGGGAGGATTTGTGAAGGTCTGGATGAAGTGTTGAACCAGTGGCGTGGGGTTCTGGCGATAGGCGAGGGCCACGGTGCTTTGGCAATCGGGATCGCTCAGCGGCAGAAATCGTACACCGCCGGGGGCGATGTCCTGCATTGATTCGGGCAGCAGGGCGATGCCGAATCCAGCCTGGATCAACTGCAACTGCGTAGTTTTGCGCGACATCACCCGCGCCGCTTTGGGAAAAAAGCCCTGACGCATACACAGGTCGGCACACAAATAGCTGAGCCCGCCACGCTGCGGATGCGGGATCGAGATAAACGGCTCGTCCTTCAGTTGCGCCAATTCGACAGCGGCTGAATCGGCCAGGCGATGATCGTTCGGCACCGCCAGAAGCAAGCGTTCGGTGAACAATGGCACCACCTGAATACCTTCACGCTGACGCAGCACCGGCAGGCGCAACAGGCCAATGTCCAGGCGTCCTTCCGCGAGTTCCTCAAGCTGCGCCTCGGAGGACAGCTTGCCGATGTCCAGCGACACGCCCTGTTGCTGATCGAGATAAGTGCTGATCCGACGTAATAAATGCCCGTTGATCGACACGGTGCTGGAATGACTCAGACGCAGCGTGCCCAGTTGTCCGTTACCGACTTCGGTCGCCATCGTGCTGGCTTTGCTCAGTTCGTTGAGCAGGTTTCTGGCCCGGGGCAGAAACGCCTCACCCGCCGCTGTGAGCCGGGGCTGGCGTGCGGTGCGTTCGAACAGCGCGGTTTGCAGGCGGGTTTCCATGTCCTTGATCTGCCGGCTCAGCGCCGACTGCGCGATGAACAGGCGTTCAGCCGCGGCGCTGAAACTGCCGCATTCGGCGATTTCCACGAAGTAGCGCAGTTGACGGGTTGAAAGCATCAGGTATGCCTTTTCGAGATGAGTGAGTGGCTTTGAACATATTAGTCGCAAGGCTTGGCGCTGGCTAAAGTCATCACAGGCTTATAAAGGAAGCGGACCGATGAGCGTGGCGGGGTTGTTGAGTGAATGGACATGGGGCGCGGGCGGCTGGGTGGTGATCGGACTGGGAATCGCACTGGCCTATATCGTGTTCGGGATTGCCGGGTTCGGTACCGCACTGGTCGCGGGGCCGATTCTGATTCTGTTCATGCCGTTGTCGAAAATCGTGCCGCTGCTGGTGCTGCTGGATTTCGTCGCGGCGTTCGGCAATCTGCTGCCCTCGCGCCGGGATGTGGCCAAGCCCGAGTTGTTGCGGCTGCTGCCGTGCATGGCGGTGGGGTGCACGTTGGGGGTGATTTTCCTGCTCAACCTCAAATCCGACCTGTTGCTGCTGTTGATGGGGTTATTCATCAGCACTTATGCGGTTTACAGCCTGTGGGTGAAAACCCGGCCGACGCAGTTGTCTGCCGCATGGGCGCTACCGATGGGCACGGTAGGCGGGCTGTTTGGCGCGCTGTTTGGCAGTGGCGGCTTTCTATATGCGATCTATCTCAACAGCCGCCTGCCCAAGGACGCGGCGCGGGCTACGCAAAGTGCGCTGATCAGTTGTAGCACGGTGGTGCGTTTGAGTCTGTTCGCCATCGCCGGGGTGTATGCCGAGCTACCCTTGTTGATGTTGGCGCTGTGTCTGTTGCCGGCCATGGTGCTGGGCCTGTGGATCGGGCGGCGTTTGACCATGAAGTTGTCGCGCGAGGCGTTTGTACGATTGGTGACCTGGCTGGTGCTGGCGAGCGGGATTGCGTTGATCGGACGCTACATTATTAGTATGGCGTGAGCACTTGACCGGATTTCGTCAGGGATTAAGCTGCCGGCCTTTAGGGCCCCTTCGCGGGCAAGCCCGCTCCCACATTGGAATGCATATCCCTGTGGGAGCGGGCTTGCTTGCGAAGGCGTCAGAAGCCATACCGCAGGACTTTCCATGAATTCGCAAAGCATCATCGTCCCGAAAATCTCCACCCTGCCGGTCCACGAACCCCGGGCGCGGGCGATCGTGCGCTGGCTGGTGCGCAAGAACATCATCGAAGAACAGCTGACCACTTGCGGCCGCACCGGCAATCGCATGGCCCATGCGATTGCCGACGGCGCGCGTGCGGTGGTGCTGCACACCGAAGCGCTGCCCTTCGGTGAGCCGATCAACGGCCTGGAGATCATCGTCAAGCGCTGCATCTACACGCCGGCCAAGGGCTTTCTCGAAGAAGCCGGGTGCGCCGAGTGCCGCCGCGAAGTTGGCGAAGCGCTGTTCGAAAGCCTGGAAGACTGGTTTCCAGGCCGCACCGACAACTTCACCTGCCCGGAATGCGGGCATGAAGACGACATCAACGGCTTTCTGTTCTTGCAGGAATGTGCGTTTTCCAACCTCGGCTTTATCTTCAACAACTGGCTGGAAGCCGGGTTCAAGCAGAGCTTTATCGATGAGTTCGCCGATTGGCTCGATCAACCTGTCAGTTGGGTAAAAGTCGAACTCTGACCTGCATTCGGCCCTGTAGGAGCTGCCGAAGGCTGCGATCTTTTGACCTTGTTTTTTACAGACAAGATCAAAAGATCGCAGCCTTCGGCAGCTCCTACAGAAAACAGCGGGTCCCGTACATCAATTAGGCTGAGTTTTACATTGAACAGTAGGGGGTGTCTGACTATAATGGCGCGCTTCCATTTTCCCGCTCGGGAGCCCCCGCGATGCTGCGTATCAGCCAAGAAGCTCTGACATTCGACGACATTCTCCTAGTGCCTGGTTATTCCGAGGTGCTTCCTAACGAAGTCAGTCTCAAGACCCGCCTTACCCGTGGCATCGAGCTGAATATTCCTCTGGTTTCTGCCGCCATGGACACCGTTACTGAAGCCCGTCTGGCAATCGCCATGGCTCAGGAAGGTGGTATCGGTATCATCCACAAGAACATGACCATCGAGCAGCAAGCTGCCGAAGTGCGTAAGGTCAAGAAGTTCGAAGCCGGCGTCGTGAAAGATCCGATCACCATCGAGGCTGATGCCACGGTGCGTGACCTGTTCGAACTGACCCGCATGCACAACATTTCCGGCGTTCCGGTGTTGCACGATGGCGACCTGGTCGGCATCGTCACTTCCCGTGACGTACGCTTCGAAACCCGTCTGGAAGCCACCGTACGTGAAGTGATGACGCCTAAAGAGCGTCTGGTCACCGTGCGTGAAGGCGCCGACAAGAACGAAGTCCGCGAGTTGCTGCACAAGCACCGCCTGGAAAAAGTCCTGATCGTCGACGACAAATTTGCCCTCAAAGGCATGATGACCGTCAAAGACATCGAAAAAGCCAAAGCCTACCCGCTGGCCAGCAAGGACGATCAAGGTCGTCTGCGCGTTGGCGCTGCCGTCGGTACCGGTAAAGACACCGGTGACCGCGTTGCCGCGCTGGTCAACGCCGGTGTGGACGTGGTGGTGGTCGACACCGCACACGGTCACTCCAAGGGCGTGATCGACCGCGTTCGCTGGGTCAAAGAGAATTTCCCTGAAGTGCAGGTGATCGGCGGCAACATCGCCACCGGCGCAGCCGCCAAGGCCCTGGCCGAAGCGGGTGCCGATGCGGTCAAGGTCGGTATCGGCCCTGGCTCGATCTGCACCACCCGTATCGTCGCCGGTGTCGGCGTGCCGCAAATCAGTGCCATCGCCAACGTCGCCGCTGCCCTTGAAGGCACTGGCGTGCCGTTGATCGCCGACGGCGGCATCCGTTTCTCCGGTGACCTGTCCAAGGCCATCGTCGCTGGGGCGTCCTGCGTGATGATGGGTTCGATGTTCGCCGGTACTGAAGAAGCCCCGGGCGAGATCGAACTGTTCCAGGGCCGTTCGTACAAGGCTTATCGCGGCATGGGTTCGCTGGGCGCCATGTCTCAGGCGCAAGGTTCTTCCGACCGTTACTTCCAGGACTCCTCGGCAGGCGC
This sequence comes from Pseudomonas sp. PS01299, assembly GCF_029960145.1. NCBI lineage: Bacteria > Pseudomonadati > Pseudomonadota > Gammaproteobacteria > Pseudomonadales > Pseudomonadaceae > Pseudomonas > Pseudomonas sp. PS01299. Next base: position 6,268 of record NZ_JASCPO010000161.1, read on the forward strand.
CGAGAAGCTCGTTCCGGAAGGGATCGAAGGCCGTGTGCCGTACAAAGGCACCCTGACGGCGATCATCCACCAGTTGATGGGCGGTCTGCGTTCCTCGATGGGTTACACCGGCAGCGCCAACATCGAAGAAATGCGCACCAAGCCTGAGTTCGTGCGGATCACCGGTGCCGGTATGGCCGAATCCCACGTTCACGACGTGCAGATCACCAAAGAAGCGCCAAACTACCGCGTAGGTTGATGCTTCAAGCAAATCGTTAAGCAACCGGGGCTGTTTTATTCAGCCCCGAGTTGTTTCTGAATCACGACTGTTTCTGAATTACTTAGACGAGACTGAATCATGGCCCTCGACATTCACGCTCACCGCATCCTGATCCTCGACTTCGGTTCGCAATACACCCAACTGATTGCCCGCCGCGTGCGCGAGATCGGTGTGTATTGCGAGCTGCACCCGTTCGACATGGACGAAGAGGCGATCCGCGAATTCGCACCTAAAGGCGTCATCCTCGCCGGCGGCCCCGAGTCCGTGCACGAAGCCAACAGCCCGCGCTGCCCACAGGCAGTCTTCGATCTGGGCGTGCCGGTCTTCGGTATCTGCTACGGCATGCAGACCATGGCCGAGCAACTGGGCGGCAAGGTTGAAGGTTCCGAGCTGCGTGAGTTCGGTTACGCCCGCGTTGACGTAGTCGGCAAGAGCCGCCTGCTCGACGGCATCGAGGACCACATCGACGCCGACGGCCTGTTCGGTCTCGACGTGTGGATGAGCCACGGTGACAAGGTCACCAAGATGCCGGAAGACTTCCACATCCTGGCCAGCACCCCAAGCTGCCCGATCGCCGGCATGTTCAACGACGAGCGCGCTTACTACGGCGTGCAGTTCCACCCGGAAGTGACCCACACCAAGCAGGGCGGCCGCATCCTGTCGCGCTTCGTGCTGGACATCTGCGGCTGTGAAGCCCTGTGGACTCCGTCGAAGATCGCTGAAGACGCCATCGCCAACATCCGCGCACAGGTCGGCACCGACAACGTGCTGCTGGGTCTGTCCGGCGGCGTTGACTCCTCGGTGGTTGCGGCGCTGCTGCACAAAGCCATCGGCGACCAACTGACCTGCGTCTTCGTCGACAACGGCCTGCTGCGTCTGCACGAAGGCGAGCAAGTGATGGCCATGTTCGCCGAGAACATGGGCGTCAAGGTGATCCGCGCCAACGCGGAAGAGCAGTTCCTGAACAACCTGGCCGGCGAAGCCGATCCGGAGAAGAAGCGCAAGATCATCGGCCGTACCTTCATCGACGTGTTCGATGCCGAATCCTGCAAGCTGGACAACATCAAGTACCTGGCGCAAGGCACCATCTACCCGGACGTGATCGAGTCGGCTGGCGCGAAAAGCGGCAAGGCCCACGTGATCAAGTCGCACCACAACGTGGGCGGCCTGCCGGAAGAAATGAACCTGAAACTGGTCGAGCCACTGCGCGAACTGTTCAAGGACGAAGTCCGTCGTCTGGGTCTGGAACTGGGCCTGCCGTACGACATGGTCTACCGTCACCCGTTCCCGGGCCCGGGTCTGGGCGTGCGCATCCTCGGTGAAGTGAAGAAGGAATACGCCGACCTGCTGCGTCGCGCCGACCATATCTTCATCGAAGAACTGCGCAAAGCCGACTGGTATCACAAAGTCAGCCAGGCCTTCGTGGTGTTCCAGCCAGTGAAATCGGTTGGCGTGGTCGGCGACGGCCGTCGTTACGCCTGGGTCGTGGCCCTGCGTGCCGTGGAAACCATCGACTTCATGACCGCACGTTGGGCACACCTGCCTTACGAACTGCTGGAAACCGTCTCCGGCCGCATCATCAATGAAATCGAAGGTATTTCGCGCGTCACTTACGACGTGTCGAGCAAGCCGCCGGCGACCATTGAGTGGGAGTGATCCCGCGCAAGCCGTAAAGGCGTGATCGCCGCAACCGAAAAGCCGTGTGAAATCCGTTTCACACGGCTTTTCTGTTTTTGCGTTACAGCGGTTTTGACCAGCCACCCAGTTGCATGCCCATGTCATCCAGAGCTTGCAGCAGGGCTTTCATGCTCGGGTAGCGTTTACCGCTCACCGAAGTCCAGCCGGGGCGTTCGATGTAGAAGTGCTTGCCGTCTGTGTCGATGACGGTCCGTACCAGTTCTCGGGTGCGGCTGCGATGAACGATGAACGTCAGGTTGGGTTGCTGCTTCAGGGAGTACATGCCGTAGCGAGGCAGCAGGGTTTCGAATTCGGTCATCGTGTGCGCGGTCCAGGATGTTTCGATTTGCAGGCGCAAGTCGCCTCTGACCAGCGCGGAACGATCGTGCGCCGTACCGCCCAAGGGCAGGATTCTCCCGGGATCGACTTCAATGCCCCGTGAAGTCCCTTCGGCGACATCCTCGACGCGAATGCCGATTGCCTCTTCCAGTTCGCTGACGCCGGCAACCCCATCAAAAGTGTTGGAGTGAGAGTTGCCCATCAGCGCCACCCATTTGTGCGCGCCGCGTGCGGACTGATCGGCACGGATCATCAGACGCGCGAAGTAATTCATCATTTTCTGCCGCGCGGTGTTGTTGCCCAATGGCAAGTCCATGCCGTTGAGTCGGTAACTCGCCATGCAATCGATGGCTTGTACATGGATCCCCTGCTTTCTGGCTTCCTTGACCAGTTCCAGGAACGTGTAGCGCTCCAGCGGATCGGTCATGTTGCCGACGTCGAGTGCCTTGAGATAGGCCTCGAGTTTTTGCGGCATGTTGCCGGTGCGGAAGAATTCATCCAGCGCGGCTTGATGGAAGTCGGTCAGCAGGTGCTCCATGTACAGGCTCTTCACCTGTTTGCTGGCGAGCAATGGCATGTTCTCGATCAGCCATTGCTTGCTGCCGATGGCCGTGTGGCTCTCGCCGAGCACCAGGCCCCGGGCATGTTCGAGGATTTTCTCGATAATTTCTTCGGCGGTCGCGTCTGCCGCCAGGGCGGGCACCGGAGGACGATCGGGCAGGCGCAGCGTGCTGAAAAAATCCAGTGCATCGTGATACAGGCGTTTGCGGATGACCTTGAAGTCGCGGTAGGCATCGAACTCGTTCAGGCTGTCGTAGAAATCGCGCAAGGCCTCGTCATTCAGCCCGGCCGCGCCTTCCTCTAGATGCGCCTTGAGCGGTGCGGGTACGTCGTATTGCGAGGCGGGCAGGGCGGTCAGCGGGCTGCGGCTGCTTGATCCGGCCAGTGCCGAAGGTTTGCCACCGCCGGCGAGTCCTGCGCGAGGCATGGCTTCCCATTCACCCTCAGGGTTCAGGCGTACCGGGATCGAGCGAGTAAAGCCGTGGGGGTGCTCAGGATCGATGACCGCCCAGTGTCCGCTGCCGTTGATGTCGGCTTCGTAGCGTACGTAATAGGCGGTGTCGTCCATCAGGATGGCGGTTGAGGGGTTCGAATCGAGCAGATAAATGCCCTGGAATTTTCCGGGCTCGCTCACCGGCGTAATGCCGTCGAGCAACTCATTGGCTTGCCAGCTCGGCGGAATGACCGGTCGCGGGGTGTCTTCAATCAGGGGTGTGGCAATCGACGGCTGAGGCCCACCCATCGGCGTCCCGACTTTATCGGTCAGGTCGCTCATCTCCGCCGCTTCGGCGGCATCCACCTCGGGTCCGACCTCGGCCAATGATCCCGGGCCCTTGAGTGCCAGCAGGTTGAACAGCATGTCGATGCCGCTGAGCACCGCACCGACAATCCCGGCCTTGCGCTCGGCGGCGGTTTTGCCATTGACCGCCTGATCGATGTTCAGCCCCATGTTGGCAATGCTGGCGCCGATCACCGGCAATGCGACTGGCCAGCCGACCACCGCCATTGGCCCGAAAACCTTGACCCCGGCGCTGAGGTAGCCGATCCACAGCTTCTTGCGCAGGTCACCGTTGGAGGTCAGGGACAGGCTGGCTTCGGCAAACATCGCCGTGCGGGTCGAGTCACTCAGCCAGGTGAAGGCGTCGCCACTGACCGCGCGGTTGTCCTGATTGATCATCGAGTGATCATAGCGGCCCCACGTCGCCACCAGGCGATTCATCAGGTCGCCGAGGTTGGCGTTGATCTGCTGCCGGTCGGCCAGCGAGAAATGCGCAAGGAATGTCTCGCGTGCGGCGGGCTTGTTCATCCGCTGCAGGATCCAGAAGTGCAGGTCGGTGGCGCTTTCCAGTACATGGAATGCATCGCTGTTGCCGGGCAGGTAGAGGATCTGCCGACCCTGGGGCATGACGAAACGCAGGACGTTGGTAGCGGCGTAACCGGCAATGTCCAGCGTGCGCACACTGTCCGGGCAAGGGTGGCTGGTCTGCAGCATTGGCAGGCTGACTGGCCACGTCAGCGGGCCGATCGCCGCTTGCGTGACGAACTGGAAATCCTCGCCACTCAGCTGACGTTTGTCCCGCGCCTGTAGCGCTTTGATCAGGAAATTGCACTTGGCCAGCGTACGAAAGTCGCTGCCGCTGGTGTTCCAGAATGCGTTCAGTTGAGCGTCGTACAGCGCGCTGAAGTCGATGCTCCAGAAGTCCTTGAGCACATCGTTGCCATGCAGGCGCACTTCATTGCGTTCATCGAAGGTACGGGCGTCGGGACCGGCAGTATAGAAACCGCCATAGACATCGAGCAGGTCGGCGTTGTCCTGATCGGCGACGCGAAAGCGGTGAATCACTAACTGGGTCAGGGTCATGCTTGACGTGGGCGTGGCGTGCACGTGCTCCCAGCCGGTGAAGGCATTCGAGCTGCTTTGCGAGGCGTCGAAGCGGTGGAAATACACTTGATCCGGATCCAGACCGTGGATCTGGTATTTGATCAACAAGTCGCTGGCGACCTGTCGAGCAGCGTCCTGCAGGCTCGGGCAGGTCTGGATGACGGTGGCGGCAATCGCCTTGAGCGCGGCCTTGTCGGCGGCGTTGGGCATCGGGTTGGGCATGTGTTTGGGCTCTCTGTCCTTGAGAAACGGGTGGCACAGGATGGCCCGGCTGTTCGCTGCATGTGCACTACATAGTTATGTCACCTGAGCGATCGAAATGATGTACGCGCGAGGCGCAACTGCGTCCATCCGCCGCGCTGCCCTTACTGTTTCGCAATTGCAGGTGTATCGTATTTGCCTTTTGCGGGCCCGGTGCCCGACGCAGATACGTGAGGTAGTTGAGTTCATGTCCTTTACCCGTCGCCAAATCCTCGGTGGCCTGGCCGGTCTTGTTGTCGTTGGTGTCGGGGCGGGAGGTGCGTCGCGCTACTGGCTGGGCAAGATGGCCGATGCTGACGCGGGCCACGACTACGAGCTGATCGCGGCGCCACTGGACGTCGAGCTGGTGCCGGGGCACAAGACCGAAGCCTGGGCGTTCGGCCCATCGGCGCCGGGCACTGAATTGCGTGTGCGTCAGGGCGAGTGGTTGCGGGTGCGCTTCATCAACCACCTGCCGGTGGCGACCACCATTCACTGGCACGGCATCCGTTTGCCGCTGGAGATGGACGGTGTGCCGTACGTCTCGCAATTGCCGGTGCTGCCCGGTGAATACTTCGATTACAAATTCCGCGTGCCGGACGCCGGCAGTTACTGGTATCACCCGCACGTCAGCAGCAGCGAAGAGCTGGGGCGCGGGCTGGTCGGGCCGTTGATTGTCGAAGAGCGCGAGCCGACCGGTTTCAAGTACGAAAAAACCCTGAGCCTGAAGAACTGGCACATTGACGAGCAAGGCAATTTCGTCGAATTCAGCATCCCCCGTGAAGCGGCCCGTGGCGGTACGGCGGGGCGCTTGTCGACCATCAACGGCGTGCCAACGCCGGTGATCGAGTTGCCGGCGGGGCAGATCACCCGGGTGCGTTTGCTCAACCTCGACAACACCCTGACGTATCGCATCAACATTCCCGGCGTCGAAGCGCAGATTTATGCGCTGGACGGCAACCCGGTCGAGCCGCGCCCCTTGGGCAAGGAATACTGGCTGGGCCCGGGCATGCGTATTTGTCTGGCGATCAAGGCGCCGCCGGCCGGTGAGGAGTTGTCGCTGCGCAACGGCCCGGTGCGACTGGGGACTTTGCGTTCGGTAGCCAATAACGATGCGCCGACCGAGTGGCCGAATGCCTTGCCCGCCAACCCGGTGGCCGAGCCGGATCTGGCGAATGCCGAGAAACTCAACTTCAATTTCGAATGGGTCGGTTCGGTGTCGGTGAATGTCGACAACGGCAAGCCACCGAGCCTGTGGCAGATCAACGGCAAGGCCTGGGACATCACTGACAAGACCTGCGCCGATCGGCCGATTGCCAGCCTGAAGCTGGGCCAGAGCTACATCTTCGAACTGAAGAACATGACCCAGTACCAGCACCCTATCCACCTGCACGGCATGAGTTTCAAGGTGATTGCGTCGAACCGGCACAAGATCACTCCGTACTTCACCGACACCTATCTGCTGGGCAAGAACGAGCGTGCGCAAGTGGCGCTGGTGGCGGATAACCCGGGGGTATGGATGTTCCATTGCCACGTGATCGACCACATGGAAACCGGCCTGATGGCCGCCATCGAGGTGAAGTGATGCGCCAGATTCGCCCCGCCGCGATCATCGACCGCAGCCGTGACCGCGATTTCATGCGTGAAGCGCTGGAGCTTGCTGCCCAAGGCGCAGCCCTCGGCGAAGTGCCGGTGGGCGCGGTGCTGGTGCAGGACGGTGAAATCATCGGGCGTGGCTACAACTGCCCGATCACCACCAGCGACCCGAGTGCCCACGCGGAAATGGTCGCGATCCGCGCTGCTGCGCAAGCTGTCAGCAACTATCGCCTGCCCGGCAGCACGCTGTACGTGACGCTGGAACCGTGCAGCATGTGCGCCGGGCTGATCGTGCATTCACGCATTGCCCGGGTGGTGTATGGCGCGCTGGAGCCGAAGGCCGGGGTTGTGCAGAGTCAGGGACAGTTCTTTACCCAGGGCTTTTTGAATCACCGGGTGTTGTATGAGGGTGGGGTGCTGGCCGAAGAATGTGGAGCAGTGCTGACCGAATTCTTCAGAGCCCGTCGCGCAAAACCATCTGAATAAACACAACCCCCAACTGTAGGAGTGAGCCTGCTCGCGATAGCGGTCTGACATTCAACATTGCTTTGACTGTCAGACCGCTATCGCGA
>NZ_JASCPO010000162.1:0-13306 GCF_029960145.1 Pseudomonas sp. PS01299
GCTCCCGAAGGCGGTGGGTCAGTCAATATCAATATCGACTGATCCATCGCCTTCGGGAGCAAGCCCCCTCCCACAGGGGTTCTTTGCAAGCGGGGGATTTAACCAGCCGCACCGATCCCGGTGTTAGTCCGAACCCTACCTTCAAGCCGTCGCTTCAACCCGCGCGACTCAATCAACAGCTTCGACCCCTTGGCCGCATTCGCCCGGCCCCACTCTTCCAGTAACTCCAGACACGAATGGTCGATGTAGCTCAGGTTATTGAGCGGCACATGCACTGTCGTGCCCTGCGGAATACTGCCCAGCACCTGGGTCAGCGCCGGCACCTTGAGGAACGTCGCCGCGCCCACCAGACGCAATTCCATCTCACCGTCCTGCGGCAGATCGATCAGGCTGATCTTCAATCGCGAAGCCTTGAACGCCAGTTTCAACATCGTCAAACCGAAACCGATCAACACACCGGTCAGCAGGTCGGTGAAGATGATCGCCAGCGCCGTGGCGGCATAGGTGAACATCGGCATCCGCCCGTAACGGCCCAGACCACGAAAGGCCTTGAGGTCCACCAGTTTGAACCCGGTGTACACCAATACGCCTGCCAGGCTCGCCACCGGAATGCTTTGCAGCACGCTCGACAGCAACAGCACGAACGCCAGTAGCCACAGACCATGGAAGATCGTCGAGTAACGGGTGGTTGCACCGGCCTGGACGTTGGCCGAGCTGCGCACGATCACCCCGGTCATCGGCAGCGCACCGAGCAGACCGCAGAGCATGTTGCCGACACCTTGCGCCGACAGCTCACGGTCGAAATCCGAGCGCACGCCGTTGTGCATGCGATCCACCGCAGCAGCGGACAACAACGTTTCGGCGCTGGCGATGAACGCCACGGCAAAAGCCGCAATCAGCAGGGTTGGATCAGCGAGGCTGAGCAAGTCCGCCGGTTTCAGCCAGTCGATGGCTTCGGCGAGGTTCTCCGGTACCTCAACCCGTTTGACCTGCAACGCCAGCAACAGGCTGGCCCCGGTCGCCAGGCCAACACCGAGCAGCGCACCGGGAATGAAGCGCAGCGAATGCGGGCGAAATTTCTCCCACAGCCACATCACCGCAATGGTCGCCAGGCCGAGCAAGCCGGCCTGCCAGCCGAACGACGGCAAGGCTTGCGCCACTGCGCCGGGGAAGGCCGTTAAGTTATCCAGCCCGGACGGTTGCGGTTTGGCATCGAGCATCACATGGATTTGTGAGAGCACGATCAACACGCCGATCCCGGCGAGCATGCCATAGACCACCGCTGGCGCCGTGACCCGAAACCAGCACCCGAGCTTCAGGCGCCCGGCCACCAGTTGCAGGAACCCGGCGAGCAGCAGAATCGGCCCGAGCATCTCGATGCCGTGCTGGCGCACCAACTCGAACACCAACACCGCCAGACCGGCCGCCGGCCCGCTGACCTGCAACGGCGAGCCTGCCAGCCAACCCACCACCAGACCGCCGATGATCCCGGTGATCAGACCTTTGGCCGGCGGCAACCCGGAAGCGATTGCAATGCCCATGCACAGCGGCAACGCGACCAGAAACACAACCACCGAAGCCAGCAGCTCCCGTGGCAACACCGCTTTCAATTGAGCAGCACGCATGATGACTCTCCCGAAGCTTTCTTCAGGCGTGGCGAAGCCGGGCCGCTGAACAGCGGCCGGCGTCATGCCACACAGATTTTTAGGAGGATTTAGAAGCGCGCTTTGGGCGTCGCCACCGGAATCGGATGGCTGCCGTCGAGCGGCAGGAAGCGTCCCTGATCCGCGTCGTAAGCCTTGATTTCGCTGGTTTCGATGTTGTAGACCCAGCCATGGATGAACAGTTGACCGTTCGCCATGCGTGAGGCTACCGAAGGATGGGTACGCAAGTGCTGCAGTTGGGCGATGACGTTCTCCTCGGTGAGGATCGGCATGCTTTCTTTTTCGTCGGTGCAGTTACAGTTTTCGTGCACCATGGTTTTTGCCACTTCGGCGTGGCGCAACCAGGCTTTGACCGTCGGCATTTTTTCCAGGCTGTCCGGATTGAGCACTGCGCGCATGGCACCGCAATCGGAGTGGCCGCAGATGATGATGTGTTGCACGCCCAGCGCTAGTACCGCGTATTCGATTGCAGTGGAAACGCCACCGTTCATCTGGCCGTAAGGCGGCACGACGTTGCCGACGTTACGGGTCACGAACAGATCGCCTGGCGAACTCTGGGTGATCAGCTCGGGCACGATGCGCGAGTCGGCGCAGGTGATGAACATCGCCCGTGGCGATTGCGCCGTGGCGAGTTTCTTGAAGAGTTCTTCCTGCTGCGGGAAGACCTCATGATGAAAATGCAAAAAGCCGTCAACGATCGTTCGCAGCGCTGCATCGGCGGATTCCGCCCCAGGGACGGCTTGCGCCGACGCAGCCAACGGCTGTTTATCCTTGTCACTCATGATTCATCCTCTTTGGCGGATTCGGGGAGTCGTTCCCGTGTATTCCGGTATGAAGCCAGTGGCTGTTTAAAACATCCGGGCCATCCCGACCCGTCAGTCACTCGATGAACAAGGTAGCTGCCGAAACTTAACTCAAACTGAATCAAGCGCTCTAGAACGTGTGTTCCAGGTCACAAAAAACGTGACTGGCGTGTTTCGACGCAAGGATTCCAACCCTCAACCATAAGCCGATTGTCGCTGAATCAACGACATGTGGCGACCCGGCGGACAGAAGGCTGCGCGATCAAGCTGAAGAATTTTTTATCTATGTCATTTGATAATGAGGAGGAAGTTAGTATTAGTTGGCTTGAGTCTCATGTTAGTTGTTCTGTTTGTAGTCGACTTTATTATTTTGAAATGACTAAGTTGTTGTGGCTCAATCGTTTTATTCCTATAGTTTTTTGGGCGGGCATAATTGGTGTGTCCGTCTAATTAATTATTCAAGGATTGAAAAGATGACAACTCAAACTACTTTTGTTACTACCATGAATGCACTGCGCGAATTTCATAAGGCAAGTTGCGATCATACGCCTGGGGCGCGCCGCCAAGTTCTGGCCAAACCGGTTTATCCAACCGTTTCTGCGCTCACTTCGCTGACCCCGGAAGAAGCCGCGGCAGTTGAAGGCTTGAAAGAAGATTCGCAAAGAAACGGTGCCGTTAACACCAATGAAATTCAGAATCAGATCACCGCGGACACCGAGCGGTTCAAGGAAAGCGGTGGTGGTGACGCTGCCAGCGAGGAGTTCAGGAAGCGTATGGAGGAGAAGCGTGCAGCGCAGAAAGAATCTTCCAACAAAATGATCGATGATATGTTCGATAAGGCTATTGATATTGGTGAAAAGTATCCGGCGACTCAGGGGGCAATCCTTTCTGTGTCGGACCAGATCATGGCGTTTTTCAGCAAGTTATACAACGAGATCTATTTCTGGGTCAGCAATATTGTTGAGCAGTTTGTCGAGTGGGTGAAAAACGCTTTGGAAAACATCAAGAATACCGCCCGCCGCATCGTCGACTGGATCAGTAACTGGTTCAAGTAACAGCTTCTCCGAAGCCAGTAGTTCTAAATAATCGCTTGATGGAGCCAGACTCCATCAAGCGATTTTTTATTGTTTTGCGCTCTGCCTACAGCAGAGCCATTTGTGCCCCTGGCGGACAGAAGGCCGTGCAGTCGAGGTTATAGCCCTCACGATGGTTTAAACCGAGACGTTTAATGGCTTTGGCGAAACGTTGCGCCAGCAGGTCGGCGAACGGTCCCTCGCCGCGCATTCTCGCGCCGAAACGGCTGTCGTAGAGTTCGCCGCCTCGGCTCTGGCGGATCAGGCTCAGGACATGGGCCGCACGCTGCGGATAGTGCGCCTGCAGCCATTCCTCGAACAGCGGCGCCACTTCCAGCGGCAGGCGCAGCATCATATAGGCGGCACTTTGTGCACCGGCGGCATGTGCCTCGGTCAGCAGGCTTTCGATTTCGCTGTCGTTGATCATCGGAATCATCGGCGAACACAGCACCCCCACGGGAATGCCTGCTTCGCGCATCACCCGGATCGCCCGCAGCCGTGCTTTCGGTGCAGCGGCACGGGGTTCGAGGATGCGTTTGAGTTCATCGTCCAGCGTGGTCAGGCTGATCATCACCGCCACCAGCCGTTGCTGCGCCAGCTCGGTGAGCAGGTCGAGGTCGCGCAGAATCAGCGAACCTTTGGTGACAATGGTCACCGGGTGCCGGTAGCGCAGAAGCACTTCAAGGGTCTGCCGGGTGATCCTGTGCTCGCGCTCGATGGGCTGATACGGATCGGTGTTGGAGCCAAGATTGATCGGCGCGCATTGGTAACCGCGTTTGCTCAACTGTTCCTCAAGCACCTGAGCGGCGTTGGTCTTGGCGATCAGTCGGGTTTCGAAATCCAGCCCCGGCGACATGTCCCAATAGGCGTGGCTCGGTCGCGCATAGCAATAGATGCAGCCGTGCTCGCAGCCGCGATAGGGATTGATCGAGCGGTCGAACGGCAGGTCCGGCGAAGTATTGCGGGTAATGATGGTTTTCGCGGTTTCGATCATTACCTCGGTGTTCTGCGTTTCGGGCACTTCCTGATACCAGCCGTCGTCCTCGGCCACCGAACGGTTCGGCGCAAAGCGGTTGTGCGGGTTGGTCGCGGTGCCGCGGCCGCGTGGTGGCAATGGAGTAGACATGAAAACGCCCCGATACTGTGTGCATATACAGTATCGGGGCGTTGCTCATCTGGCTAGTGCCGTCGGGCGACTGGTCAGTTGTGTTGCGTGACCTGACCGAGGTCATCGCCGGAGGTGTGCTTCATATCCTCCTTACGCAACTCGGCGACGTCAGCGGCTTTCACCGGCGCCCCTTTGTTGCCCCAGCTGCCACGGATGAAACTCACCACATCCGCCACTTCCTGATCCGACAACCGCCAGGCGAAACCCGGCATGGTGAAGGTCGAGGGTGCCGTGTGCGTCGCCGGCAAGGTACCGCCCTTGAGCACGATGTGGATCAGCGAGGTCGGGTCTTCCGATTGCAGCACCGGATTGCCCGCGAGCGCCGGGAACACACGGGTGTAGCCATGGCCGTCGGTACGGTGGCAGGCCGCGCAGTTATCGATGTACACCGCTGCGCCACGCTGGCTGTCGTCGCCGTTCCACAGGGCTTTGGCCGCTTTCTCATCGTACTGATGCGGCTGATCGTTCGGATCAGTTGCGGGCAGCGACTTGAGGTAGCGGGCGATCGCAGTGAGGTCGGCATCGGTCATGTATTGCATGCTGTGGGTGACCACATCGCTCATGCCGCCGAACACTGCGCTTCGGTCGCTGCGGCCGGTCTTGAGGAATTGCACCAGTTGCTCTTCGCTCCAGCTGCCCAGGCCATCCTTGTGATCACCGCGCAGACTTTTGGCGATCCAGCCTTCCAGCGGCGCACTGCCGGCGAGGAAGTTCTTGCCGTCCGCCGCGCTCAGGGATTTTTCCTGCATGGTCAGCGCCCGTGGCGTATGGCAGGCGCCGCAATGGCCGAGGCCTTCGACCAGATAGGCGCCGCGATCGATCACCGGATCAGCCGAGGTGGCCTTGTAGTCCTCGACCTTCGGCGCAAACAGCCAGCGCCAGCTCATCAGCGGCCAGCGCATGCTCAGCGGCCATGGAATGTCGCTGGCCTTGTTCTCCTGCGCCACCGGTTCGACACCGTGCATGAAGTAGGCGTACAGCGCCTGCATGTCGGTTTCGCTGACACGGGCGTAGGACGGATACGGCATCGCCGGGTACAAGGTACTGCCGTTTTTCGCCACGCCATGGCGCACGGCTTTGTCGAAGTCCTCAAAGCTGTAATCGCCGACACCGGTTTTGTCCGGGGTGATGTTGGTCGAGTAGATCGTGCCGATCGGCGTTTCCATCGGCAGGCCGCCGGCGAACGGCTTGCCGCCCTTGGCGGTGTGGCAGGCCACGCAGTCACCCGCGCGGGCGAGGTATTCGCCTTGTTTGATCAACGCCTGATCAACGTCGGCGGCGTGTACAGCCGTGCTGCCGAGCAGCGCCAAGATGGCGATAACAAGATTTTTCATGGTCATCGCTCCTTATGCCTGAACCAGCGGGCCGGGGTTTTTCAGGTATTGCTCACGAATCGCCTTGGCCGACCAGTAGGTCAACGCCGCCACCAGCCCGGTCGGGTTGTAACCCAAGCCTTGCGGGAACGCCGACGCACCTGGCACGAACACGTTGTGCACGTCCCAGCTCTGCAGGTAACGGTTCAGGGCGCTCTTCTTCGGATCGGTGCCCATGATTGCGCCACCGTTGAGGTGGGTGGTCTGGTAGGCCGCAGTGTTGAAATGATCACCGACCTGCTTGCCGATCACCGCGATGGCTTTCGGGCCCATGGCTTGAGCGACCTTGCCCATTTTCTCGACCATGAAGCGGTTCATCTTGATGTCGTTTTCCTGCCAGTCGAAGGTCATGCGCAGCAGCGGCAAGCCGTAGGCATCGCGGTACACCGGATCCAGATCGAGGTAGTTGCCACGGTAGGACTGATGCGCGCCGTGGGCATCCATCGACACCTGGTGGGTGTAGTAATCGGCGGTCGCGCGTTTCCACTGGCTGCCCCAGGCCGGAGTGCCGGGCGGGTTTGAGGTGCCGGCAATCGGGCGGCTGCCCGCCTGGTTGACCCACATTGGCGAGCCACCGACGAAGCCGTGCGGGCCGTGATCGAAGTTGTCGGCGTTGAAATCGTCCAGCGCCACGCCGTTGCCGCCGGCACCGATGAAGTTGTTGGTGTGGGTGTCCTTGTCGAAGAACGCCTTGATGGTCGCCATGTTCTGGTAGGCGAAGTTACGCCCGACCACGCCTTCGCCGCTGATCGGGTCGTACGGTTTGCCGATACCCGAGAGCAGCATCAGGCGCACGTTGTGCAGCTGGAAGGCGCCGAGGATCACCAGATCCGCCGGTTGCTCGATCTCGCGGCCCTGGCCGTCGATGTACGTCACGCCGGTGGCCTTGGACTTGGTGCTGTCGAGGTTGACCCGCAGCACATGCGAGTTGGGGCGCAGCTCGAAATTCGGCAGGGGCTTGAGCGCCGGCAGAATGTTCACGTTTGGCGAGGCTTTGGAGTACATGTAGCAAACGTAACCGCTGCAGAACCCGCAGAAGTTGCACGGGCCCATCTGCGCGCCGTAGGGATTGGTGTACGGGCCTGAAGTATTCGCGGAGGGCAGGTTGTAGGGTTTGTAACCGACCTCTGTCGCCGCTTTGCCGAACAGTTGTGCGGAAACGGTGTTCTTCTGCGCTTCCAGCGGGAACGGATTGGAGCGATCCGGTGCGTAAGGGTTACCGCCCTTGCCCTGACCGACCAGTTGGCCTTTCACGGTCCAGGCCTGGCCGGAGGTGCCGAAGACCTTTTCGGCGAAATCGAAGAACGGCTCCAGCTCTTCATAGCTGACGCCGAAGTCCTGAATGGTCATGTCCTTGGGGATGAAACTTTTGCCGTAACGCTCTTCGTAGTGGCTGCGCATGCGTAGCTCGATCGGATCGACGCGAAAGTGCACGCCTGACCAGTGCAGACCGGCGCCACCGACACCATTGCCCGGCAGAAACGCACCCAACTGGCGATTCGGCAGGGCGATGTCGTTGACGCTGTGGCGGATGGTGACGGTTTCTTTCGAGATGTCCTGAAAGAGTTTTTTCCGCACGCTGTAGGTGAGTTCGTCGATCACCTGTGGATAGTTGCCGTCGGGGTAAGTGTCCTGCATCGGCCCGCGCTCCAGCGCCAGCACGTTGAGCCCGGCCTCGGTCAGCTCCTTGGCCATGATCGCGCCAGTCCAGCCGAAACCGACGATCACTGCGTCGACCTTCTTCATTACGGTTGCCATGCTCAAGCCCTCTCGCCGCGAATCGAAACTGCCGGGAAGGGGTATTGCTCGTTGCGTTCCACCCAATCCATGAAATCGGCGCGGGCGCCGGGGAAGCCGATCATGGTCCAGCCGACCATGCCTTTATTGCCGCCGTGGATCGGGTCGCAGAAGAACCCTTCCTTGGTGTTTTGCAGCAGCAGGCTGAAGAAAATCTTCGCTGGAACCGCATCGAACTGTGGTTTGCCGGCTTCGAGCTGCTTGAGCAAATCTTCTCGGGTAGCGCTGTCTTGCTCAGCAAATGTTTTACCGTTGAGGGATTTTGCCCACTGATCCGTGGCAGCGATGCCCAGGCGATAGATCTCTTTTGGCACCAGTTTGCTCTGCCAGCCCATCTCCGGCGCGGCGTCGGCGTTGAACGGGCCTTGCATGTACCACAGGGCACCGGCGGCATACGGGGTGTTCATCTGGCGGTCGATGTATTCCGGCACGCCGGCTTCCAGAGCCCCCGGGCCTTGCTCGTCATTGGGGATGAGGTGTGCCACGGCGGCGTTGATGAAGGCCCATTCCTCGGCTGTGAAATAGCTCGGCTGATAAGCGCTGGCGTCAGCTTTGGCCGGTGTGGCTGCGGGCGTCGACGGGGCTGCTTCAGGCGCCGCTTGCAACACGCTGCTGCCCAGACCGCTACCGGCGAGGGTGACCACGGGAATCAGGGTCAGGGATTTGCGCAAGAACTCACGCCGCGGGTTGTCTCGATCTGCGTCAGACATGGGGGTGCACCTCATCAGGCATTGATGGTTGTCCGCCGTTTCTGCGAACGGCGTGAGCATTTTTTCGTCGCGGCGTGGCCCGGTGGTTGACCGGGAAAAGGGGGACGCCTGCAACATCGTGTGACAAATGGTAGCAGGCTATGCATCGGGTTGAACCGATTCAGCGGAAAAAGCTGCGGTTTTTTTACCTGAGTGCTCAATTAAATCGCACGGATTCACGATTCTTTGACAAGTGCCTCACAGGGCTTTGACCGTCAGACGTGGAAGCTGCGAGGCCTTTCATTGATGAATTCCGATACGGTCAGCCCAGCATGTCTCGAGTGCGCCTTTTCCCTGCTTTGTGTTTGTCGCTTGTTGCCCTGTTGCACTTGATGCCGGCCCAGGCTGACGCCGCTGCAACATCGCGTCCCCCTGAATGGGCGCAACCGGTTGAAGTGCAGTACAACTTGTTCCAGATGTCGCCAACCCTCTACCGCAGCGCCTTGCCGGATGGCGGCGCAGTGCCGTTGCTGAAGAACCTGAAAGTGGCGACGGTGATCAACTTCCTGCCGGAAGCTGACAGCAGCTGGCTGTCGGAGCCGGGCATCAATCAAGTGCAACTGCCTTATCGCACCAACCACGTCGATGACGCCGATGTGCTCAAGACGCTGCGCGCGATTCAGGCTGCCGAAGCCAACGGCCCGGTGCTGATGCACTGCAAACACGGTTCCGACCGCACCGGCCTGATGGCGGCGATGTATCGAATCGTGGTGCAGGGCTGGAGCAAGGAAGACGCGCTGAATGAAATGACGCAGGGCGGTTTTGGTGAAAGCGGCCATTTCAAGGATGGCGTGCGCTACGTGATGCAGGCCGATGTCGACAAACTGCGCACCGCGCTGGCCAACGGCGACTGCAGCACCAGTGCCTTTGCCACCTGCTCGATGAAGAGCTGGTTCCAGTCGGTCAACCTCAAGTAAGCCGCACCCTCCACGGCATTGCACCGTGGAGGGTCATTTGCCGGCTCAGTCTTCGGACTTTTTCTTCAGCTTCGGATTCGGAAAGAACTGCACGGCCTGGACGGTCTTGTCCGGCGCCGGCTTGAGCGCGCTGGTATTGACCCGCGTGCCCAGTTCCTTCGGAACCGACAGCCCTTGCTCGTTCAATGTATCCGAGTAACCGCAGGCCACACACTCACGGTGCGGCACGCTGTCCTCGTTCCACATCATCAGTTTGTCCGGCTCGCTGCACGCCGGGCAGACAGCCCCGGCGATAAAGCGCTTCTTGGTAATCACAGGTGCCTCACTCATGCTGCTGCGTCCTCACTCAGGCCGCTATGACGCAAGAGTGCGTCAATCGATGGCTCACGGCCACGGAAGTCGACGAACAGCACCATTGGTGCCTGCGAGCCGCCACGCGCGAGAATCGCTTCGCGGAAGGCGCGTCCGGTTTCGGCGTTGAGCACGCCGTCTTCTTCAAACCTGGAGAAGGCATCGGCTGACAGCACTTCCGCCCACTTGTAGCTGTAGTAACCCGCGGCGTAACCGCCGGCGAAGATGTGCGCGAAGCTGTTGGGGAAGCGGTTGTACGCCGGTGGACGCATGACCGACACCTCGTCGCGCACGCCTTCCAGCACTTGCGCCACGCTGCGGCCGTCACCGTGAGTGGCGTGCAGTTCGAAGTCGAACAGCGAGAATTCCAGCTGACGGACCATCATCAGCCCGGACTGGAAGTTTTTCGCCGCGAGCATTTTTTCCAGCAGGTCTTGCGGCAGCGGCTCGCCGGTTTCGTAGTGACCGGAGATCAGCGCCAGGCCTTCCGGCTCCCAGCACCAGTTCTCCATGAACTGGCTCGGCAGCTCGACCGCATCCCACGCCACGCCGTTGATCCCGGAAACACCGGCGTGATCAACGCGGGTCAGCAGGTGATGCAGGCCGTGACCGAATTCGTGGAACAGGGTGGTCACTTCATCGTGGGTCAGCAGCGCAGGCTTGCCGCTGTCGGCCGGGGTGAAGTTGCACACCAGGTTGGCCACCGGGCTTTGCAGCACGCCGTCGACGGTGCGGCGACGGTCGCGGGCGCCGTCCATCCACGCACCGCCGCGCTTGTTGGCGCGGGCGTAGAGGTCGAAGAAGAAGCGGCCGACGTGCTGGCCGTTTTCCTTGATTTCGAACAGGCGCACGTCCGGGTGCCAGGTGTCGAAGCCTTTCAGCTCGGCGATTTCGATGCCGTATAGACGCTGGACGATAGCGAACAGACCGCCGAGGACTTTATCGATCGGGAAGTAGGCACGCAGGGTTTCCTGAGCGACGCTGTAGCGCTGCTCGCGGAGTTTCTCCCCGTAGAAACCACTGTCCCAGCTTTGCAGATCGGCGCAGCCCTGTTCGGCGGCGTAGGCGCGCAGCTGCTGCAGATCCTGCGCAGCGAACGGCTTGCTGCGTTTGGCCAGGTCGCGCAGGAAGCTCAGCACCTGATCGCTGGACTCGGCCATTTTCGTGGCCAGGCTCAGCTCGGAGAAACTGGCGAAGCCCAAGAGTTTTGCCAGTTCCTGACGCAGGTCGAGGATCTCTTCCATGACCGGGCCGTTGTCGTTCTGCCCGGCGTTCGGGCCTTGGTCCGACGCACGGGTGCAGTAGGCGGCATAGACTTCTTCACGCAGCGCGCGATCCTGGGCGTAGGTCATCACCGCGTAGTAGCTCGGGAATTCCAGGGTGATCAGCCAGCCGTCGAGGCCTTTGGCCTGCGCGGCGGCAGCCATTTGCGCCTTGGCCGAATCAGTCAGGCCGGCGAGGGCAGCCTCCTCAGTGACGTGCTTGGTCCAGGCTTGCGTGGCGTCGAGCAACTGGTTGGAGAAGCGGCTGCCCAGCTCGGACAGCTTGCTCTGCACTTCGGCGTAGCGCTTCTGTTCGGCTTCCGGCAGGTCGATACCCGACAGACGGAAATCGCGCAGGGCGTGTTCCAGAATGGTTTTTTGCGCCACGTCGAAACCGGCGGCTTCCGGGCTGTTGGCCAGCGCTTCATAGGCCTGGAACAGCTCGCGGTTCTGGCCCATCTCGGTGGAGTAGGCGCTCAGGGCCGGCAGGCACGACTCGTAGGCTTCGCGCAGTTCGGCGCTGTTGCACACGGCGTTGAGGTGGCTGACCGGGCTCCAGGCAGCGCCGAGGCGATCGTTGAGTTCGTCCATCGCCAGCACCAGGCCGGCCCACGTCGGATTCTGGCCTTGGGTCTTGAGAATTTCGGCGATGGCGGCGCGGTTGTCGGCCAGGATGGTTTCGATGGCTGGCAGCACGTGTTCGGCACGGATCGTGGAGAACGGCGGCAGGTCGTAGGACTGCAGAAGAGGGTTGTTCACGCTCACGGTTGGCACCTTGGCTGGAAGAAACATGCGCCCATCTTAATTACAATCGACACTCACCGCAGCTATCGGCGACAGAGAGAGAACTTATCGTGTCCGTTCGCAAGTACCAGAATCACACCCCGCAGCTCGGCAAGGGCGCGTTTGTCGACGCCTCCGCGGTGGTGATCGGCGACGTCGAAATCGGCGAAGACAGCTCCGTGTGGCCGCTGACCGTGATCCGTGGCGACATGCACCGCATCCGTATCGGCGCGCGCACCAGCGTGCAGGACGGCTGCGTGCTGCACATCACCCACGCCGGCCCGTTCAACCCGGATGGTTTCCCGCTGCTGATCGGCGATGACGTGACCATCGCCCACAAGGTCATGCTGCATGGCTGCAGCGTTGGCAGCCGTGTGCTGATCGGTATGGGCAGCATCGTCATGGACGGCGCGGTGGTCGAGGACGATGTGATCATCGGCGCCGGCAGCCTGGTGCCGCCGGGCAAGCGCCTGGAAAGCGGTTTCCTCTACGTGGGCAGCCCGGTGAAGCAGATTCGCCCGCTGACTGACAAGGAACAAGCCTTCTTCACCTACAGCGCGGCGAACTACGTGAAGCTCAAGGATCTGCATCTGGCCGAAGGCTACGATCAGCTCTGAATCGACCTATACCTGCTCAGGATTTCTCATGCACTACCAGACCGTACTGTTCGACCTCGATGGCACCCTGACCGACCCGCGTGAAGGCATCACCCGTTCCATCCAGTTTGCCTTAAGCAAACTCGGCATCGACGAGCCGGACCTGAGCAAACTCGAACACTTCATCGGCCCGCCGCTGTTGCAGGCGTTCATGCAGTTCTATGGCTTCGACGAGGCCAAGGCCTGGGAGGCGGTGAATTTCTATCGTGAGCGCTTCAAGGTCACCGGCCTGTACGAGAACCGTGTGTTCGACGGCGTCACGCTGTTGCTCGAGACCCTGAGCGGCCAGGGGCGGCAGCTGTACATCGCGACCTCCAAACCTTGGGAATTTGCCCGGGAAATCGCCCGGCATTTCGACTTCGCTAAACACTTCAAGGTGATCTACGGCAGTGAGCTGGATGGCACGCGGACCAACAAGGTCGAGCTGATTGCGCACCTGATCGCCGAAGAAGGGCTGGATCCGGCCAATACGCTGATGATCGGCGACCGCAAGCATGATCTGATCGGCGCGCGCAGCAACGGCGTGGACGCGGCGGCAGTGGGCTATGGGTTTGGCAGTTTTGAAGAGTTGAGTGCCGAAGCGCCGGCTTATCACTTTGAGACTTTGGCTGAGTTGCATCAGGCGTTTTTGCGGCGCTGATCAGTCAGTCTTCGCGAGCAAGCCCGCTCCCACAGGAGGCATGCATGTCACCTGTGGGAGCGGGCTTGCT
>NZ_JASCPO010000163.1:0-13268 GCF_029960145.1 Pseudomonas sp. PS01299
AAATGTGGGAGCGGGCTTGCTCGTGAAGGCGGTGTGTCAGCGACATTTGAAGTGATTGACACACTGCATTCGCGAGCAAGCCCGCTCCCACAGGAGGGATCTGTGTACTTCAGCGGGTATGCGCCTGTTCCACCAGCCAGATCATCAATTCCTCCAATTGCGGCGACGCCTCGCCGCCTTGTGGCATCACCACGTAGTAGCCCAGCCCCGTCTTCACCTTCAGATCAAACGGCATCACCAGCCGTCCGGCGCGCAGGTCATCGCCGATCAGCGACCAGTCGCCAATCGCCACACCCGTCCCATGCGACGCCATCGACATCGCCTGATCCAGCGTCTCGAAATGTTGCCCCATGTTGACGTTGCTCAACTGCAATTCGGCGGCGGTCAGCCACACCGTCCAGTCCTGGGTGTCGCGGGTCGGATGCAGCAGCAGATGCTGTTGCAGGTCGGCCGGTTCGCTCAGCGCCGGTGGGCCTTTCAATAATGCTGGCGAGCAGACCGGTGTCAGTTGCTCATCGAACAGATGCAGCGCGGTCGAGGAGTTGTCCGGCGGCGTGCCGTAGATCACCGCCGCATCGAATTGCTCGCGCTGAAAGTCGACGCCATGGGCCAGTGTAGTGGTCAGTTTGACCGGCACGTCCGGGCGTTCCTTTTGCCATTGCAGCAGGCGCGGCACCAGCCAGCGCATCACGCAGCTGGGCGCCTTGAGTTGCAGGGTTTGCCGCTTGCGCCCGATCTGCTCGGTGGCCTCGCTGATCAAGCCGAAGATCTTTTCCACCCGGGGCAGCCATTCACGTCCTTCGGCGGTCAGTTCCAGGCCTCGGGCCAGACGGATGAACAACTCATACCCCAGATGAGCTTCCAGCCCGGCAATCTGCCGGCTCACCGCGCCCTGAGTGATGTGCAACTGCTCGGCCGCCCGGGTGAAGTTGCAGCACTGCGCAGTAATCAGAAACGTGTGCAGGGCGGGCAGGGGAGGCAGTCGTTTCATGTGGATCCAAGGTATGACGTGAGGACATGGCTAGTATGACTTTTAATCGATTGTTGTCGCTACCTGCCGCCCGTTCAATGAGCTCATTGAAGGGGCCCTTTGTAGGAGTGAGCCTGCTCGCGATAGCGGTGTGTCAGTCACCGTAATGTTGAATGTGAAGACGCCATCGCGAGCAGGCTCACTCCTACACAAAGGCCTTGTGTCTCAAACGAACAAGAAGGGCAATCGACATGGCGACGTGTGGCGAAGTACTGGTCAAGTTACTCGAGGATTACGGGGTCGAGCAGGTGTTCGGCATTCCCGGGGTGCACACCGTGGAACTGTATCGCGGGCTGGCCCGTTCGAGCATCAACCACGTCACTCCACGGCACGAGCAGGGCGCCGGTTTCATGGCTGACGGCTATGCGCGCACCAGCGGCAAACCGGGTGTGTGCTTCATCATTACCGGCCCGGGCATGACCAACATCACCACCGCGCTGGGCCAGGCCTACGCCGACTCGATCCCGATGCTGGTGATCTCCAGCGTGCAGACCCGCAGCCAGTTGGGCGGCGGTCGCGGCAAGCTCCACGAGTTGCCGAACCAGAGCGCGCTGGTCGGTGGCGTCGCGGCGTTCTCCCACACCCTGATGTCGGCGGCGGAATTGCCCGGCGTGCTGGCCCGTGCTTTCGCACTGTTTCAGGCCGGGCGTCCGCGTCCGGTGCACATCGAGATTCCGCTGGATGTTTTGGTAGAAGAGGCTGATGAGCTGCTCGCCAGCGTTCCGGTGCACATCGACCGCGCCGGGGCTGCACCGGCTGCCGTACGGCGCATGACTGAGTTGCTGGCCGGCGCTCGGCGTCCGCTGATTCTCGCCGGTGGCGGTGCCATCGATGCCGCCGCCGAACTGACTGAGCTGGCCGAGCTGCTCGACGCCCCGGTGGCGCTGACCATCAACGCCAAAGGCATGTTGCCCTCCAGCCATCCGCTGCTGATCGGCTCGACACAAAGCCTGGTCGCCACTCGCGCACTGGTGGCCGATGCCGACGTGGTGCTGGCGATCGGTACCGAACTGGCCGAAACCGATTACGACGTGACCTTCGCCGGCGGCTTTGAAATCCCCGGCAAGTTGCTGCGCATCGACATCGACGCCGATCAGACCGTGCGCAACTATCCGCCGCACGTGGCCTTGGTCGCCGACTCGCGCAACGCTGCGCATGCACTGCTCGGCGCACTGTCGCAGCAGGCGCTGGCCGAGCGGCGCAATGATTGGGGGCAGGTGCGGGCAGCGCGTCTGCGCGATGAGCTGGCCGCGACCTGGGATGCGCCAACCCTGGCCCAGACCCGTTTTCTGGAAACCGTGCTGCACGAATTGCCGGACGCAGTGTTCGTTGGCGACTCCACGCAACCGGTGTACACCGGCAACCTCACGTTCAACCCGGAACGTCCACGGCGCTGGTTCAACTCGTCCACCGGTTACGGCACCCTCGGTTACGCCCTGCCGGCGGCGATTGGCGCGTGGCTCGGCGGTAGCGTCGAGGACGGTGCTCGTCCGCCAGTGGTGTGCCTGATCGGCGACGGTGGCTTGCAGTTCACCCTGCCGGAACTGGCCAGCGCGGTTGAAGCGCGTACGCCGGTGATCATCCTGCTGTGGAATAACCAGGGCTACGAAGAGATCAAAAAATACATGGTCAACCGCGCCATCGAACCGGTCGGCGTCGATATCTATACCCCGGATTTCATCGGCGTGGCCAAGGCCCTGGGCTGCGCCGCCGAAGCGATCAGTTCGGTTGAACAGCTGCGCGGCGCGCTGCGTGCCGCCACCGATCGTCAGGGCCCGACCCTGATCGAAATCGACCAGACCCAGTGGATGCAGGCGGTGGCCAAATGATCAATTTCCCAACCACACTCGATGGTGTGTACATCAACGGTCAATGGTCGGCCGGGAGTGAACACCTGCGGGTGATCAATCCGGCCACCGAAGCACTGCTGACCACGGTCAATGGTGGCGATGAACGCGCGGTCGATCTGGCCGTCAGCGCGGCCACTGAAGCGTTCAAGCGCTGGTCGAAAACCAGCGGTGCCGAGCGCGGTGCGATCCTGCGCAACATCGCCAATGGCGTGCGCAACGGCCGCGATCATCTGATGAAGCTGCAGTCGAGCAACAACGGCAAACCGCAATTCGAAGCGGCGATCGATGTCGATGATGTGATCGCCACTTTCGAGTATTACGCCGAATTGGCCGAAGGCCTCGACGCACAACTCGACAGCAACGTGGCGCTGCCCAGCGATGACTTCAGCGCGCGTCTGCGTCGTGAACCGTGCGGTGTGGTCGGGCTGATCGTGCCGTGGAATTTCCCGATGGTCACCACCGCGTGGAAACTTGCGCCTGCCTTGGCCGCCGGTTGCTGCGTGGTGCTCAAACCGTCGGAAGTCACGCCGCTGCCGGAGCTGGAACTGGCGGCGATCATTGCCGAGTCCGGCTTGCCCGACGGTGTGTTCAACCTGGTTTGCGGCACCGGTCTGGCGGTCGGTGCACCGCTGTCGGCGGACCCGCGCATCGCCAAGATCTCTTTCACAGGCAGCAACGCCGTCGGCGTGCAGGTGATGCAGCGCGCCGCCGAAACGGTGAAGGGCGTGAGCCTGGAACTGGGCGGCAAATCTTCGCTGTTGGTGCTTGAAGATGCCGATTTGGAACTGGCGGTGGAACTGGCCTGCGGCGGCGGTTTCTTCAACGCCGGGCAGATGTGCTCGGCCACCAGCCGGGTGCTGGTCGCCGATGAGCTGGCCGATGAGTTTCTTGAGCGTCTGCAAAAGCGCGCGCAAGCGATTCGCGTGGCCGATCCGTTCGACCCGGACGTGGAGATGGGCGCGCTGGTCAATCAGGCGCAATACCAGCGCGTGCTCGGCCACATCGACCGCGGTTTGAGTGCCGGGGCGAAGCTGGTGTGCGGCGGTAATCGTCCGGCGGATCTGCCACGCGGCTATTTTTTGCAGCCGACAGTGTTCACCGACGTGCCCCTCGACAGTGCGTTGTGGTGTGAAGAGATTTTCGGCCCGGTGCTCTGCGTGCGCAGTTTCAGCAGCGAAGCCGAGGCGATTGCCCTGGCCAACGACAGCCAGTTCGGGCTGGTCGCCAGTGTGGTGACGCGTAACGCCGAGACTGCCGACCGCGTCGCCAACGCCCTGCAGGCGGGGCTTGTATGGCTCAACGCGCCGCAAGTGATCTTCCCGCAGACGGCGTGGGGCGGCTACAAGCAGAGCAGCATCGGCCGTGAATTGGGGCCGTGGGGCCTGGCCGCGTTTCAGGAAATCAAACACGTGATCCGGGCGCTCTGAACGCCCGAAAACGGTGAGTGCATGCCTCGCAACGAGGCATGCGTCGGTGTCATGGCTTCGATGAGTTTTTATCGATAGTCAGGTGTATTGCACGACCTCAGGATGAACCCGTCGGCAGCGCTGCAGGCCTTTTAATACAAGGCCTGCAGCGGATCCGGCCGCGCGGATGCAACGGTTGCGACCAACCTCATACTTAAAAGAACAAAGGGAGTCCGTCATGGGCGAGCACGATCTGAACAGGCGTCAATTCATTAAAACCGTGGGCGTCGCCTCGGTAGCGGCGGCGGCCCTGAGCATGCCCTTCATCCGGGCCAGCGCCAGCGCCAGCGACACGCGGTTCGCCGGCAAGACCCTGCGTTTGCTGACCTGGTCGGATGATACCGGCCTCGCCGCACTGCGCAACATTGCCGCCACCTTCGAGGCCAAGACCGGCGCCAAGGTCATCGCCGACCGCACCGGCAGCACCTCGGAAATGGTCGCCAAACTCAAGGCCGGCGGTGACCGTCCGCAGTACGACATCATCACCCTGGCCGGGGTCGGCGCCGAAGGTCTGGCCGCCGCCGGGCTGCTGGAAAAACCCGACCTGAACCGGATTCCCAACCTGATCGACGTACCGGAAAAATACCGCACCGGCGCCAACGGGCACGGCATCGGTTACTTGCTGTGGTGCAACAGTCTGGTCTACAGCACCCGCACCCTCAAACAGGCACCGGACAGTTATGCCGCGCTGTGGGACGCCGATCTGGCGCCGAACATTTTCCTGCCGCCGCCGAACTGGACCGAGGCCATGGACCTGATCATCATCGCCGCGAAACTGGCCGGCGGTGACGAACACAACATCGAGCCGGGCTTCAAGAAACTCGCAGAGCTGAAAGATCGCGTGGTCACCCTCGGCGAGAACCCGAACCAGATCGCCGAACTGTTCCGCACCGGGTCGTTGGACATGGGTGGGCTGTACGCCCCGGCATTCTTCCCCAAGCAGATCCGCGATCCGAACTACGGCCTCGGTGCCACGTTCGGCATGAAGGAAGGTTTCTACACCGACCTGATGCTCTCGGTGATGCCGAAGAACCGTCCGGGCGACACCGACTTGGCCTACGCCTTCATCGACCACTCTCTCGACCCGCTGGTGCAGGGCAAGATGGCCGAAGACATCTTCAACGGCCCGGTCAACGCCAAGGCGATCATCTCCGCCGAAGCGCGCAAGAGCCCGTACATCCTCACGCCGGAGCAGATTGCCGAGAAGGCGATCATGCACGACAACGCCTTCCTGGCGACCGTGCATGACCAATGGATTCGTCGCTATACGGAAATTTTTTCTTCCTGACGCCGGCCTCCCGAACACCACGGGCCCCCTGTGGGAGCGAGTCCTGTGGTGAGGGGATTTATCCCCGATGGGCAGCGTAGCTGCCCCAAGATCAGCAAATACGGTGCATCAAATGTACCGCGCACGATGGTTTTGCGACTGCTTCGCAGCCGGTCGGGGATAAATCCCCTCACCACAAAAAATGACTCCCACAGGAGATTGAGGTGTTTGCGAGATTAGCTTTCCATTGACGAGATCATTGCTATGGAACATCAATCCCTGACCCAACCGGTCGGTGCCGCCGCCGTGCGCCCGGCGCGCGGTATTTCGCCGACCGCCCGGGCGTGGTTTTTCCTCACGCCGTCGATGCTGTTTCTCGGTGTGCTGATCGCGGCCAGCCTGTTGGTGCTGCGCATGAGCGTCGGCACTAAAGGCGCGGAATGGAGCGGGTTCAGCCTCGCCAGCTACGCGCAATTGCTCGAACCCTACTATCTGAAATCCCTGCTGCTGACCCTGCGTCTGGCGCTGATCAGTGCAGTGATCGCGGTGCTGCTGGCGATCCCGGTGGCGTACACCATGTCACGGCTGACCTCGCCGTTCGTGCGGCGGATTTTTCTCGCGGCGGTGCTGTTGCCGCTGCTGGTCAACCTCCTGCTGCAAAGCTACGGCTGGCTGGTGATTCTCGGCCCGGGCGGGATGCTCAACCAGACACTGATGGGCCTGGGCCTGATCAAGCGCCCGATCATGCTGCTGTACAACCAGAACGGCGTGCTGATGGGCCTCGTGCAGACCGCGTTCCCATTGGCCGTGCTGCCGATTGCCAGCGCCATGCGCGGTGTCGCCCGTACTTACGAAGAGGCCGCCGCAACCCTGGGTGCCAGCCGTTTTCAGGTGTTTCGTCAGGTGGTGTTGCCGATGAGTCTGCCGGGGATCATCACCGGGGCGACGCTGGTGTTCGCCTACAACGCCAGCAGTTTTGTCGTGCCGTTGCTGCTCGGTGGCCGCCGTGTGCCGATGCTTGCGGTGATGGTGCACGACCAGATCGCGCCGCTGATGAACTGGCCTGCCGCGTCCGCTGCCGGGGTGGTGCTGATCGTCACTACGCTGGCGATCATGACCCTGTCCGAATACATCACCGGCCGTCGTCGGCGTCTGCTGGAGGCTTCGCAATGAGTACCCTGACCAACAAGCGCATGGCGCTGCTGCCTGGCGACACCGGCAAGTTCGCCGGGATCCTCTCCGGGTTCATTCTGCTGCTGGCGGTGTTGCCGATCCTGACCATGATCGTCATGTCGTTCAGCGGTGCGTCGAACCTCGACTTCCCGCCGAGCAGCTACAGCCTGCAGTGGTACAAGGCGGCCTGGCACACCTTCGTCTCGCCAGACGCCAGCGACGTGCTGAGCCTCGGTCAGGCCATGGCTACCAGCCTGCTGGTGTCGTGCCTGACCATGGTTTTCGCCACGCTGATCGCGGTGCCCGCCGCCTATGCGCTGACCCGTTGCGAGTTCCGTGGCAAAGCCGTGGCGCTGCAACTGATGTCGTTGCCGCTGGTGTTTCCGATGGTGGTGTTGGGACTGGCGTTGCTGCTGGTGTTCGACAGCCTGCCGTTTCACCTGACCACCTCGCGGCTGGTGATTGCCCACGTGATTCTGGCGCTGCCGTTCGTGGTGAAAAACTGCACCGCCGCGATGCTCTCCATCGGCAGCGAAGTCGAAGAGGCGGCGCGGATGCTCGGCGCTTCACCGCTGCGGGCGATTGTCGACGTGGTGGTGCCGTTGATGAAGTCGGGGATTCTGGCGGGGATGCTGCTGGCGTTCATCGTCTCGTTCAACGAATTCACCGTGACCTATTTCCTCTACACCATCGACGTCATGACCGTGCCGATCTGGATGTACAGCCGCACCGTGTCATCGCTCGACCCTACCGTGTTCTCGTTTGCCGTGCTGATCGTGCTGATCGACTTCGTCCTGATCTGGGCGCTGGAGAAGCTGGTGGGCGAGGGCGGCGTTTCCTTTTGATTTGAGGTGCAACATGACTGGTCTGATTCTGGAAAACGTCGAGAAATTCTACGGCTCGGCTTGCGCGGTACAGGACGTCAATCTGCATTTGCCGGAAGGCCAACTGGTGTGTTTTCTCGGCCCGTCGGGCTGCGGCAAAACCACCTTGCTGCGGATGATCGCCGGGCTGGAAACCCTGACCGGCGGCGAGATTCGCCTCGACGGCGAGAACATCGGCCACACCCCGGCGCACCAACGCAACTTCGGCATGGTGTTCCAGTCGCTGGCGCTGTTCCCGCACATGACCGTCGGCGAGAACATCGCCTACCCGCTGAAACTGCGCGGCGTGAGCAAGGCCGAGCAGCAGGCGCGGGTGGTGGAATTGCTGGAGTTGATTCAGTTGCAGGCGATGATCGACCGACCGGTGGCGAAACTCTCCGGCGGGCAACGGCAGCGGGTGGCGATTGCCCGGGCCATCGCCTCGCGGCCGAAAATCCTCCTGCTCGACGAACCGTTGTCGGCGCTGGACGCCAAGCTGCGCGAGTCGATGCAGGTGGAAATACGTCAGCTGCAACAGCGCTTGAACATCACCACGATCATGGTCACCCACGACCAGCGCGAAGCCATGACCATGGCCGACATCGTCGTGGTGCTGGGCGAGCACAAGGTGCAGCAGGTGGGCACGCCGATCGAAATCTACCGGCACCCGGCCAACGAGTTCGTCGCCGACTTCATCGGTTCGGGCAACATTTTTCCGGCCACGGCGCTGGGTGACGGCAAGGTCAGTTTGCCGGGCGGTGATGCGCTGCAAGTGCCGATCTGCAGCAGCATCGAAGCGGGGCAGAAGGTGAAGATGCTGATTCGTCCGGAGGATCTGCAACTGTCCGCGCCACAAGCCACGGCGGGCAATCGCTTGCTCGGCAAGGTGACGTTCGTGCGCGATATCGGCGCGACCATCGAGACCACGGTGGAGTGTTCCGGGGTGACGTTCACCGCGTTGAGTACGCCGTGTCAGGGGATCGGTTTGGGGATCGGGCATCCGGTGTCGGTGACGTTGCCGAGCGAGGCGTGTCGAGTGTTGGGGGCTTGATCCGGATTTGATGGTGATCTTGCCGATGCCATCGCGAGCAGGCTCACTCCTACAGGGGAACGCATTCCAACTGTAGGAGTGAGCCTGCTCGCGATAGGGCCATAAGCCTCACCGCAGATGCCGGATCAGACCGACTGCCGCAACCGCGCCAGATCCCTTAACGGCGGTGCACCAAACAAGCGGCTGTACTCGCGGCTGAACTGCGACGGGCTTTCGTAACCCACGCGATAGCCCGCCGCCGACGCTTCCAGCCCTTCGGCCAGCATCAGGCGCCGCGCTTCCTGCAGGCGCAATTGCTTCTGGTACTGCAACGGACTCATCGCGGTCATCGCCTTGAAGCGGTGATGCAGGGTTGAAACGCTGAGGTTGACTTCTTTCGCCAGATCATCGATGCGCAGCGGCTGTTCGAAGTTGCCGTTGAGCCATTTGATCGCCTGGCTGATGCGGTGGCTCTGGCTGTTGGCAATCGCGATTTCATACAAGCGATGGCCCTGCGGACTGCGCAGCAGGCGATAAAGAATCTCCCGGCGAATCAGCGGCGCGAGCATGGCAATGTCTTTCGGCGCATCCAGCAGTCGCGCCAGACGCAACACCGCGTCGAGCATCGCGCTGTCGATCTTTTCCACATACAGGCCGCGCCCGGTCGGTCGGGTCGGCACGCCCATCGGCCCAGCGTCGGCGATCAGTGCAGTGATTTCCGCGGGGTCGATGTCCAGGCGCACGGCGAGAATCGGATCCTCCGGCGAGACATTCACTACCCGCCCGCTGAGCGGCATCGAGACCGAGACCACCAGATAATTCAGCGGGTCGTAATTGAAGAACTCATCGGCCAGGCGCACCTCTTTGCGGCCCTGGGCCATGATGCACAGCGCCGGTTGCGCAAGTACCGGGGCGAAGTCATGGGACTGGGTATGGCGCGACATGAACAGCGAGCCGATGGCGGTCTGATAACTGCCGTCGTCGGTGGTATTGCGGCGGATGATCGCCGCGAGTTCTGCACGCTGTTTTTCCATGTCGGCATCGGGCGGAGACTGGAAACGATCGAATGACGTCATGCACGGCATCCTCGGCAAGGAATCTGGAATGGGGCAGAGCATATGTTTGTGCAAGCGCCAGCGGTAGACACATCCTGTCAAATGCTTGCCTGATTCTGCATGGGCTGCTTTTGCGTGCCGGCCATCAGCCTGCGACCGCCACCTTACCCCTTGGGTCGAAGACCCCTGTAGGAGCTGCCGAAGGCTGCGATCTTTTGATTTTAAAAACAAAAGTCAAAAGATCGCAGCCTTCGGCAGCTCCTACACAAAAGCGTTGTGACAGCGGTGTGACAGGTTTCTACCCATCGATGCGGGGCGTTTGTGCAGTCTCGCAGGATTGTGCAACGCAGCGGCAGGAATCGACTAACGGCACCTTGCGCCCGGCCCTTAACCTTTGATCCTGTCGCAGCCCGTCCCCCGGCTGCCACGCGACTCCCTGGGAGGGTTGAACATGTCCAAGCAGATTCCCGTCAGTCATATGGCCTTCGTTCGAGCGCGCGCCGGACGCTCCGCTGAACTCGGTGTGCGCCTCAGTGCCTTGATCGAACCGTCGCGCGCCGCCCCCGGTTGCCTGAACTTCGCCCTGCAGCATTCGCAATGCGATCCGGACCTGTGGCTGGTCTCCGGTTTCTGGAGCCATCAACAGGCAATGACCGCGTATTTCAACAGCCCGTCGATGCAGATCTTTGCCGAATTGGTTCAGGACCTGGTGGTCAACAGCCTGGATTTCCACACCTTCAAAGAGGTGTCGGCGGCGCAGGCGCTCGGACAATGCCCGGCACCGATACACAAACTCGCCGGTTGAGGGTTTAATGTCCGGCTTATTCATCTGAGCCAGGATGTGTGCCATGGCACGTAAAGAGTTTGAACACTTCGAAGCAGTCTCCGCAGTCGTCCCCGTCGAGTTGGGCGGCAACAAGGGTTACCACGCGGCAATCGCGGTCAAGGCCCTGGTCGATGGCGGTGCGCCACGCTTCCACAAACTGCTGGGTGATCAGGTGTTCCCCGGCGCCATCGCTGCCGATGACGCGGCGACCCAGGAGCTGGACCGCCTCAAGGGTGTCACCGATGACGCCGAGCTGATCTGGTAACTGCGCTTACTTGCCCGCACCCGGGCGCCACATCTTGAACAGGGCTTCAGGCCCCAACTGGAAATAGTCCGCCGGCCCGCCGCCGCGCAGAATAGGTTCTGCCGCGGCGGTGTCGTAGATCCCGTCCTTCAACAGCCATTTGGCGATATGCACGGCGACCACTTCGCCGAGAATCAGCCAGCTCGGCACGGTTTCGCCATCGGCGCGCTGCAACTGAATGATCTGCGTGACCTTGCACTCGAAGGACACCGGGCTTTCGGCTACCCGTGGCACCGCAATCACCTTCGACGCCACGGGCGTCAGCCCGGCCAATTCAAACTCGTTGACCTCAGGCGCGACCATCGCGCAGCTCTGATTCATCTGCTCGGCCAACGGGCGGGTGGCGAGGTTCCAGGCGAACTCGCCGGTCTGCTCGATGTTGTTCAGGCTGTCTTTGCGCCCGATGCTGGAAAAACCAATGATCGGCGGAATGTAGTTGAACGCGTTGAAGAAGCTGTAAGGCGCAAGATTCAGCTGGCCGTCGGCATCCTGCGAAGAAATCCAGCCGATGGGACGCGGGCCGACGATGGCGTTGAACGGATCGTGGGGCAGGCCGTGGCCGTTGGCGGGTTCGTAGAAGTGGATGTCATCGGACATGGCTGGAGGTTCCTGGAGGGCGTTTGTAGAAGGCAATAGTGCAAGTCTGAAACAGCATTTTCCAGTCACACAAAGATATTCCAGTTGATGCAATCCCCTTTGTGGCAGCGGGTTGCTCGCGAATGCAATCTTTCAGTTGCCACAGTGGTTGACTGACCCGGCGCTTTCGCGAGCAAGCCCGCTCCCACAGGGGATATTTGCCGTGCCCCAGAAATGACTAAGCCCGGCCGAAGCCGGGCTGTGCGATTTACAACTGCAATCAGCTGATCGAAGCGGATTGGGTACGGTCGTAGCCGTCAGCGGCGAAGGCAGCCGAACCGGTGCGGTCGTAGCCGTCTTCAGCAAAGGTCGCCGAACCGGTGCGGTCGTAGCCATCCTCGGCGACAGTTGCCGAGCCAGTGCGGTCGTAACCATCGGCAGCGACGGCCGAGCCATTGCGGTCATAACCATCGGCAGCGACAGCCGAGCCAGTGCGGTCATAACCATCGGCAGCGACGGCCGAGCCAGTGCGGTCATAACCATCGGCAGCGACAGCCGAGCCAGTGCGATCAAAACCGTCGGCAGCAAAGGTGTTGGCGGCCATTACGGACAAGGCGAAAGCGAGGATCAGTTTGGTTTTCATGTGAGTGACTCCAGATTCGTTGGCGGGTGTGTTTTGCATGGGTTTAATGCTACGCCAACTAAATTGATAAAAAAGCGCAAATAAATGCTAAAAACAATCGATTAACTTGATATTAAGGGCGGCGCATTGAATGGGCTTCCACTGTCGGGAGCGAACGCCGCGCGGGTCATCGATCAGGTAGTGGCAGGATGCCGGGGCAGCATTAATGGGGGATTAATCGCTGATTTTCGCGATATGACGGATTTTTCATCTGTTGCCGACCGGTTTTTCACCGGTGCGACGCCAGTCTGCCCACGGCCAGAAAACCAAGAACCGGCCGTCCCACACTGGAGCTTTGCTTGCGATGAACAAACTGCCTCAAATCACCCTGGCGTTCTGGGTCATGAAAATCTGCGCGACGACCCTGGGGGAAACCGCGGGGGACTTGCTGTCGATGACCCTCAACGTCGGGTACGCCCTCAGCTCGCTGATCCTGATCAGCGTGTTCGTGCTGACGCTGATCAGCCAACTGATGGCCAAGACCTACAAGCCGCTGCTGTACTGGATCGTGATTCTGTCCACCAGCACCGCCGGCACCACCATGTCCGACTTCATGGATCGTACCCTTGAACTGGGCTACGCCACCGGGTCGATGATCCTGATTGCGATTCTGCTGGCGATCTTCACCGCCTGGCGCCTGAGCGGCGATTCTCTGAACGTCAGCAAGGTGCAGACCTTTCGTGGCGAGATGTTCTACTGGATGGCGATTCTGTTTTCCAACACCCTGGGCACTGCGCTCGGCGACTACCTGGCCGATGATTCGGGCCTGGGTTTTGCCGGTGGCGCGCTGCTGATCGGCTCGACCATTGCCGTGGTCGTGGCGCTCAAATACTTCACGAAGATTTCGTCGGTGCTGTTGTTCTGGGTGGCGTTCGTGCTGACCCGGCCGTTCGGTGCGACCCTGGGCGACCTGATGACCAAGTCCCATGAAAAGGGCGGCCTGGACTTCGGCACCATAGGCTCGTCGGCGGTGCTGGCGGGGATTCTGCTGGTGATGATTGTCGGCGTGTCGTATGCGCAGAAGCGTTATGGCAAGCCAACGGTAGTTGCTGAATTGTCCTGATACCGAGTCGCCCCAATCGCGAGCAGGCTCACTCCTACAAAGGGCGGCGTACACCAATCAATGTAGGAGTGAGCCTGCTCGCG
>NZ_JASCPO010000164.1:0-13140 GCF_029960145.1 Pseudomonas sp. PS01299
GGCTTGCTCGCGAATGCGGTGTGTCAGTCGATGTAAATGTGTCTGATATACCGCTTTCGCGAGCAAGCCCGCTCCCACAGTTTTGATCTGTGTTGGTTTTGAAAGCAGTGCCATAACAACAATAAAATGCCCTTCAGAGGCCCACCACCATGGCCGCACCTGCCCCGCCGCTGTCCCACGACGCGATTGTCCAGACCTCCTGGCAACGTTGCCGCGCCTTCGGCCTTGACCACCAGAGCGCCCCGGCCTTCGATCAATTGCCCGCCGCCGGCATCGCGCAGTTGCTCGACCGTCACCACGCGCTGGTGCAAACCACCCATCAGGAAGTGCTGCCGTATTACGAGAACATCCTCAGCAACTCCAATTGCCTGATCATGCTCGCCGACCATCAGGGTCAGGTGCTGACCTCGTGGGGCACTCAGCGCTTTATCGAGCCGAACCTGGCCCGAGGGTTTAGCGCCGGGGCGAGCTGGATGGAACGCTGCAGCGGCACCAATGCGATCGGCACCGCGCTGGCCTGCGAGCAAGCGGTGCACATCGAGCACGATGAACACTTTCTCAAAGCCAACCGTTTCATGACCGGTTCCGCCGCGCCGATTTTCGATGCCGAGCGCAAAGTTATCGCCGTACTCGACGTGTCCAGCGACAGCTATCTGCCGCCCTCGCACACGCTGGGCATGGTCAAGATGATGAGCCAGACCGTGGAGAACCGGCTGATCCTCAACCTGTTCCACGGCCAGCACTTTCAACTGACCTTCAACACCGGGTTGAACAACCTCGACAGTCAGTGGGCCGGTTTGTTGATTTTCGATGAGAGCGGGCAGGTGCTGTCGGCTAATCGCCGGGCGGACAATCTGCTCGGCGTGCGCCTGTCGCGGGTCAGTGTCGAGAGCCTGTTCAACGTGTCGCTGCTGGAGCTGTTGAATCAGCCCGACGGCTTGCCGTTCGCCCTGCAGACCTCCGGGCGCAACCGTTTTCAGTGTTTGTTGAAGCGACCGCAACAGGCAGCGGTTCAGCCTCGGGTATTTGCTGAACCGAAAAGCGCCGAAACGTCGCTCAAACCCGCGGGCGCCATCAGCCTCAGCACCCTGCACTTCGGTGACAGCCGGGTGGAAAAAGCCGTGCGTCAGGCCGAACGCCTGCTGGAGAAAGACATTCCGCTGCTGATCCACGGCGAAACCGGAGTCGGCAAGGAAGTCTTCGTCAAAGCCCTGCATCAGGCCAGCTCGCGCAGCAAACAGGCATTCATCGCCGTCAACTGCGCGGCGATCCCCGCCGAACTGGTGGAATCAGAACTGTTCGGCTATGAAAAAGGCGCGTTCACCGGCGCCAACCAGAAAGGCAGCATCGGCCTGATCCGCAAAGCCGACAAAGGCACCCTGTTCCTCGACGAAATCGGCGACATGCCGTTGCCGACTCAGGCGCGGTTGTTGCGAGTGTTGCAGGAGCGCTGCGTGCAACCGGTGGGCAGCAGCGAGTTGTTCACGGTGGACTTGCGGATCATCTCGGCGACTAACCGTTCGCTCAGGGAGCAGGTGCAACTGGGGCGATTCCGCGAAGATCTTTATTACCGTATCGGTGGGCTGACCCTGGAACTGCCACCGTTGCGCGAGCGCAGCGATAAGGAGGCGCTGTTCAAACGCCTGTGGGAGCAGCATCGCGAACCGACGCAATGGGCCGGGCTGAGCCGCGAGGTGCTGGAGCTGTTCATCCGTCATCCATGGCCGGGCAATCTGCGCCAGGTCAGCAGCGTGATGCAGGTAGCTCTGGCGATGGCCGAGGAACAACCGGTGCGGCCGGAGCATCTGCCGGATGATTTTTTTGTCGATCTGGAGATGGAGCCGGTGGAGAGCGTGCAGCCGCTGGGGCTGGATCTGAATGATGTGGAGGCGTTGAACCGGGAGTTGAAAGCAGCCGGGGGCAATATTTCGCATCTGGCGCGGCGGTTGGGGGTTAGTCGCAATACCCTTTACAAGCGGTTGCGTCAGGCTGAGTGACAGGGTGGCTGAACCGGCCTCTTCGCGAGCAAGCCCGCTCCTACAGGGGATCCGTGTCGTACACAAAAATCAGACATGACAAAAACCCAATGTGGGAGCGGGCTTGCTCGCGAAGTCGCCAGCCCAGTCACCCCACAACTATCAATCCGCCCTCATTGACCGAACCGACTAGACTGTGACGAAATGTTTCAGTTTTTCGCCATGCCATTGATTCAGACACCTCCCTCCTCCTGATTTTCACAGGATAAGTGCTTTGACCAACATCTGTTCCACCGGCCTCGATATCGGCTTCGCTTCGCTGGACTACCTGCAGATCGGCTTCCTCGGCATCATTCAAGGCATCACCGAGTTGCTGCCCGTTTCCTCCACCGCGCATATGCGCATCGTCCCGGCCCTGCTCGGCTGGCCGGATCCCGGCTCGGCGTTTTCCGCAGCGATGCAATTGGCGGCACTGGCGGCGGTGGTCAGTTATTTCTGGCGCGATGTCCGCCAAGTGGTTGGTGGCAGCGTCGATGCGGTGCGCCAGCGGGATTTCAACAATCGCTGGTTCATCCTCGCGGTGGCCATCGTGCTGGCGACCATCCCCATCGGCATCGCCGGTATAGCTTTGTCATCGACACTCAACGCCTGCAACTCGCCCCTTCGCGGCCTGATGGTGATCGGGATTTCCTGCGTGGTCATGGCGGTGCTGCTGGCGGCTGCCGAACTCACCTGCCGCCATCGGCGCAGCGTTGACGAAATGCGTCTGCGCGATGCGCTGATCGTCGGCATCGCACAGATTGGCGCGCTGATTCCTGGGGTGTCGCGCTCCGGCTCGACGCTGACGGCGGCGTTGTTTCTCAACTTCAAGCGTGAAGAAGCGGCGCGGTTCTCGTTCCTGCTCGGGCTGCCGGCCATCGCCCTCGCCGGTTTGAAAGAGTTGTGGGTGTTGTTCCATGCCGACCTTCCAGCTGCCGTTTGGGGGCACCTGATTTTCGGTCTGGTGATTGCCAGCATCTCGGCGTTCTTCGCGATCTGGGGCCTGATGCGCTTTCTGGAGAAATTCTCCACCTGGCCATTCGTCATCTACCGCGCGGTGCTGGGGATTTTCCTGATCGTCGCGGTCAGCACCGGGGCCTTGAGCTGACACCCGCCAGAAAAAACAAAACCCGCACATGGCGGGTTTTGTTTTAACGCGGATCAGGCAATCAGTCAGCCAGACGCCAGGTCGTGCCGCCCTTGCCGTCTTCCAGCACCACGCCCATGGCGGTGAGCTGGTCGCGGATGCGGTCGGATTCGGCCCAGTCTTTGCCGGCGCGTGCCGCCAGACGTGCAGCAATCAGTGCGTCGACTTCAGCGGCATCGACACGCCCTTCGGCGCCGGCCTGCAGGAAGTCATCGGCTTCGAGCTGCAACACACCCAGCACGCTGGCCAGTTCTTTGAGGCGCGCCGCCAGACCGGCCGCCGCGTCGAGATCGCTCTCGCGCAGACGGTTGATCTCGCGAACCATCTCAAACAGCACCGCGCAGGCTTCCGGCGTGCCGAAGTCGTCGTTCATCACGGTGGTGAAACGTTCGACGAACGCTTCGCCGCCGGCCGGTGCCACGTTCGGCAGGCCTTTCAACGCGTGGTAGAAACGCTCGAGTGCGCCTTTGGCGTCCTTGAGGTTGTCTTCCGAATAGTTGATCGCGCTGCGGTAGTGGCTCGACACCAGCAGGTAACGCACGACTTCCGGGTGGTACTTGTCGAGCACATCGCGAATGGTGAAGAAGTTGTTCAAGGACTTGGACATCTTCTCGCCATTGATACGGATCATGCCGCAATGCATCCACGCGTTGGCGTAGGTCTTGCCGGTGGCCGCTTCGCTCTGGGCGATTTCGTTTTCATGGTGCGGGAACTCGAGGTCGCTGCCGCCGCCATGGATGTCGAAGGTCTCACCGAGGCAGCAGGTGGACATCACCGAGCACTCGATGTGCCAGCCCGGACGCCCGGCGCCCCACGGCGATTCCCAGCTCGGCTCGCCCGGTTTGGCGGCTTTCCACAGGACGAAGTCCAGCGGATCTTCTTTCGACTCGTCGACTTCGATGCGCGCACCGATGCGCAGGTCTTCGATCTTCTTGCGCGACAGCTTGCCGTAGCCCATGAACTTGGCGACGCGGTAGTACACGTCGCCATTGCCCGGGGCGTAAGCGAAGCCCTTGTCGATCAGGGTCTGGATCATCGCGTGCATGCCCGGAATGTGATCCGTGGCGCGCGGTTCCATGTCCGGCTTCTTGATGTTCAGGCGCGCTTCGTCTTCGTGCATCGCGGCGATCATGCGCTCGGTCAGCGCTTCGAACGACTCACCGTTCTCGCGGGCACGGTTGATGATCTTGTCGTCGATGTCGGTGATGTTGCGCACGTAGGTCAGGTCGTAACCGCTGAACCGCAACCAGCGGGTCACCAGGTCGAACGCGACCATGCTGCGGCCGTGGCCGAGGTGGCAGTAGTCGTACACGGTCATGCCGCAGACGTACATGCGCACCTTGTTGCCATCCAGCGGCTTGAAGACTTCTTTGCTCTTGGTGAGCGTGTTGTAGATCGTCAGCACTTTATATTTCCTTGACGCTAAATCACTGGCCCCACGAATCACGCAGGGTCACGGTACGGTTGAATACCGGCTGACCTGGTTTCGAGTCCTTGATGTCGGCGACGAAGTAGCCTTCGCGCTCGAACTGGAAACGGTCTTCCGGCTGTGCGTTGCCAAGCGATGGCTCAGCACGACAACCGGTCAGCACTTGCAGTGAGTCAGGGTTGATGTTGTCGAGGAAACTCGCGCTGTCTTCGGCCTTCTCCGGGTTCGGAGAACGGAACAGGCGATCGTACAGACGCACTTCGCACTCGATGCTGGCAGCGGCCGGCACCCAGTGGATCACGCCTTTGACCTTGCGGCCTTCAGGGTTCTTGCCGAGGGTGTCCGGGTCGTACGAGCAACGCAGTTCGACGATGTTGCCGTCGGCGTCCTTGATCGCTTCCTCGGCACGGATCACGTAGCTGCCGCGTAGACGTACTTCGCCGTTAGGCTCCAGGCGCTTGTAGCCCTTTGGCGGTTCTTCCATGAAGTCATCGCGGTCGATGTAGATTTCACGGGCGAACGGCAGCTTGCGCACACCAAGTTCTTCTTTCTGCGGATGACGCGGCAGTTCGAGGTTCTCGACCTGGTCTTCCGGGTAGTTGGTGATCACGACCTTCAACGGGCGCAGCACGCACATGGCGCGCGGCGCGTTTGCGTCCAGGTCCTGGCGGATGCTGAACTCGAGCATGCCGAAATCAACCACGCCATCGGAACGGTTGGTGCCGATCATGTCGCAGAAGTTGCGGATCGAAGCCGGCGTGTAGCCACGGCGACGGAAGCCGGACAGCGTCGACATGCGCGGATCGTCCCAGCCGTTGACGTGCTTTTCATCGACCAGTTGCTTGAGCTTGCGCTTGCTGGTGATGGTGTAGTTCAGGTTCAGACGGCTGAATTCGTACTGGCGCGGGTTGGCCGGCACCGGCAGGTTTTCCAGGAACCACTCGTACAGCGGACGATGGCTTTCGAATTCCAGGGTGCAGATCGAGTGGGTGATGCCTTCGATGGCGTCCGACTGACCGTGGGTGAAGTCATAGTTCGGGTAAATGCACCACTTGTCACCGGTCTGATGGTGATGGGCGTGGCGGATGCGGTACATGATCGGATCGCGCAGGTTCATGTTCGGCGAGGCCATGTCGATCTTCGCGCGCAGCACGCGGGCACCGTCCGGGAACTCACCGGCGCGCATGCGCGCAAACCAGTCGAGGTTCTCTTCCACCGAACGGTCGCGGAACGGACTGTTCTTGCCCGGCTCGGTCAGGCTGCCACGGTATTCCTTGGCCTGCTCAGGGGTCAGGTCGTCGACGTAAGCCTTGCCGGCCTTGATCAGCTCGACCGCCCAGTCGTGCAACTGGTCGAAATACTGCGAGGCGTAGCGCACTTCGCCGGACCACTCGAAGCCCAGCCATTTGACGTCGGATTCGATCGCGTCAATGTATTCCTGGTCTTCCTTGGCCGGGTTGGTGTCGTCGAAACGCAGGTGCGTGACGCCGCCGAACTCCTGGGCCAGGCCGAAGTTCACGCAGATCGACTTGGCGTGGCCGATGTGCAGGTAGCCGTTGGGCTCAGGCGGAAAACGGGTGACGATCTGGGTGTGCTTGCCCGAGTCCAGGTCTGCCTGGATGATCGGCCGCAGGAAATTGACCGGCACGGCAGGGCCGGACTTGGCATTCGAGGTAGGGTCGACAGTGGGCTTGCTCATAGGATCCTTGACTTACATGTGCGCGGCCGCAAAGGGGGCCAGACAAAACAAAGCCGCTATCATAGCCGATGCTGTCAAGGGGCTGACAGAGCACGGCCTATAAAGGAGCGCATTTAATCGCCGGGATGTGAAAAACAGCCTCGAAATTCGCGCCTGTCACGCTAAACTGCGCACCTTGGCCGAAGCAGGCTGAACCGGTTTCGGGACGCAGTGTCCGAAAACCACGAATTCCTTATAAAACGCTTCATTGAAAAAGAGCACCGATCATGACTCAAGTCAAACTGACCACCAACTACGGCGACATCGTCATCGAACTGGACGCTGAAAAAGCGCCGATCACCGTTGCCAACTTCCTTGAATACGTTAAGGCCGGTCACTACGAAAACGTAGTCTTTCACCGTGTGATCAAGGGTTTCATGATCCAGGGCGGCGGTTTCCAGCCTGGCATGCAGGAAAAGAAAGACAAGCGCGCCAGCATCCAGAACGAAGCCGACAACGGCCTGAAGAACGAGAAGTACACCCTGGCCATGGCCCGCACCATGGACCCGCATTCGGCCTCGGCGCAGTTCTTCATCAACGCCACCAACAACAGCTTCCTCAACCACACTGCCAAGACCGCTCAGGGCTGGGGTTATGCCGTGTTCGGTAAAGTCGTTGCCGGTACCGACGTGGTCGACAAGATCGAAGCCGTGGCCACCACTTCCAAGGCCGGTCACCAGGACGTGCCGAAAGACGACGTGATCATCGAGAAAGCCGAGATCATCGAAGCGTGATATTGCTGATTTCAGACTTGCATCTGGAAGAGGAGCGCCCGGACATTACCCGGGCGTTTCTGGATTTGCTCGCCGGACGCGCCCGCTCGGCGAGTGCGCTCTACATTCTCGGCGACTTCTTTGAGGCGTGGATTGGCGACGATGCCATGACGCCCTTCCAGCGTTCCATCTGCCTGGCCCTGCGCGAACTGAGCGACAGCGGCACGGCGATCTTTCTCATGCACGGCAATCGCGACTTCCTGCTCGGCAAGGCCTTCTGCAAAGAAGCCGGCTGCACCCTGTTGAAGGACCCGAGTGTCGTGCAGTTTTACGGCGAGCCGGTGCTGCTGATGCACGGCGACAGCCTGTGCACCCGCGATGTCGGCTATATGAAGCTGCGGCGCTACCTGCGTAACCCGATCACCCTGTTCATCCTGCGCCACCTGCCGCTGAGCACCCGCCACAAACTGGCGCGCAAGCTGCGCAGCGAAAGTCGCGCGCAGACGCGGATGAAGGCCAATGACATTGTTGATGTCACACCTGAGGAAATTCCGCGGATCATGCAGCAATACGCGGTGAAAACCCTGATCCACGGCCACACCCATCGTCCGGCGATCCACAAGCTGCAACTCGGCGAGCAGGCGGCGAAGCGGATTGTGCTGGGGGACTGGGATCGTCAGGGTTGGGCGTTGCAGGTGGATGAGAACGGGTATGCCCTGGCACCGTTCGACTTTGCTCCGCCGCCGGCCCTGCCGCACGGCTGAAGATCGCCCCCCTCACCCCAGCCCTCTCCCCCAGGGGGGCGAGGGGGAAAGGGAGCCGATCTTCATGCTATTCAAAACCTGAGTTCAACTCGGTGGCTCAGGTCGGCGGACCTCGAAAGAAACCCTCACCCTAACCCTCTCCCTCCGGGAGAGGGTTAGGGTGAGGGGCTTTTGACCTTAGTGTCCTGAAGCAGCAGGCCCGGCCTTCGCCGCAAACGGCGGCTTCGCCAGCCACACAATCAGAATCAGCCCCATGAAGCCCCAGCCCAACAACGTGAAGTAATCCACGGTGGAGAGCATGTACGCCTGACTGGTGAGGATCTGATCCATCTGCGCATAAGCCGATTGGCTCGCGCCGCCTAAATGGTTCAAGGTCTCGCGGGTCGCCGGCTCGAAGGTACTGATGCTTTCGCTCATGTACGCATGATGCTGATCGGCGCGGCGGATCCAGATCCATGTGGTCAACGATGCCGCAAAGCTGCCGCCCAGGGTGCGCAGGAAGGTTGCCAGGCCTGCGCCGTCGGCGATCTGGCTCGGTGGCAGGTCAGACATCAGGATGCTCAGGGTCGGCATGAAGAACAGCACCACGCCGATCCCCATGAACAGCTGCACCAGGGCGATGTGCTGGAAGTCCACCTCGTTGGTGAACTCGGCGCGCATGAAGCAGCTCAGGCCAATCGCGAGGAACGCCAGACCGGCCAGCAGGCGCAGGTCGAACTTGTTCGCGTACTTGCCGACAAACGGCGACAGCAACACCGGCAGAATCCCGATCGGCGCCACCGCCAGACCGGCCCAGGTCGCGGTGTAACCCATCTGGGTTTGCAGCCACTGCGGCAGGATCAGGTTGATGCCGAAGAAACCGGCGTATCCAAGGACCAGCACCAGCGTGCCGATGCGGAAGTTGCGGTAGGCGAACAGGCGCAGATTCACCACCGGATGCTGGTCGGTCATTTCCCAGATGAC
The DNA here is from genome assembly GCF_029960145.1 of Pseudomonas sp. PS01299. Taxonomy (NCBI): domain Bacteria; kingdom Pseudomonadati; phylum Pseudomonadota; class Gammaproteobacteria; order Pseudomonadales; family Pseudomonadaceae; genus Pseudomonas; species Pseudomonas sp. PS01299. Next base: position 8,770 of record NZ_JASCPO010000164.1, read on the forward strand.
GAACACCGCCAGCGCAATCACCGAAATCGCCGCGCCGATGATGATGAAATTCGATTCGAACCAGTCCAGGTCATTGCCCTTGTCGAGGATCACCTGCAACGCGCCGACGCCGATGATCAACGTGATCAGCCCGACGTAGTCCATCGGTTGGCGACTGGTTTCCACCGGGCGCTTGGCCAGTTGCGAGCGCACCACCATCACCGCAAAGATGCCGATCGGTACGTTGATGAAGAAGATCCACGGCCAGCTGTAGCTGTCAGTGATCCAGCCACCAAGGATGGGCCCGGCAATCGGCGCGACCACCGTGACCATCGCCAGCAACGCCAGGGCCATGCCGCGCCTCGCGGGGGGATAGACCGCAATCAACAGGGTTTGCGTCATCGGGTACAGCGGCCCGGCCACCAGGCCTTGCAGCACGCGGAAACCGATCAGTTCCGGCATCGAGGTGGAGATGCCGCAGAGAAACGAGGCCAGCACGAACAGAATGGTGGCCCAGAGAAACAGCTTCACCTCGCCGAAACGGCGGCTGAGCCAACCGGTCAGCGGCAGCGCGATGGCGTTGCTCACGGCAAACGAGGTGATCACCCAGGTGCCCTGCTCCGAACTCACCCCGAGGTTGCCGGAAATCGTCGGCAGCGCCACGTTGGCGATGGTGGTGTCGAGCACTTGCATGAACGTCGCCAGCGACAGGCCGATGGTGCTGAGCAACAGGCTGGGCGGCGTGAAAGAGGCGTTATTGCTCATTGTGAATCCTATGAAACCGGGTTGACGCTGCGTCTGTTAAAGAAGCAGTTGCCCATAAGGAACAGGCCCTTGTGATGAGGAAGTTCATCTGTGGTGAGGGGATTTATCCCCGATGGGTCGCGAAGCGGCCCCTCCTTTGATTCAGAAAAGCCGGGCCTGCTGCGCAGTCCATCGGGGATAAATCCCCTCACCACAGTAAATCTCATCACCTTGAGAACCTGTTCCCACAGGGGGAAGATTCAGCGTTGCGCGGTCTTGCTCACCGCAGCGCTGTTGTCGTGGATCAGTTGCGCAATCATCGCGTCGGCTTCGGCCAGTTGGCGGTCGTAAACGTTGGTGCTGAACGAGGCCTTTTGCGGCGGTTGCTGGGCCAGCACCGGGCCGCTCTGGTCGTGCAGGTTCACTTCAACGTTGGTCGACAGCCCGACCCGCAGCGGGTGCTTGGCCAGTTCTTCGGCGTTGATGTGAATCCGCACCGGCACACGCTGCACGATTTTGATCCAGTTACCGGTGGCGTTCTGCGCCGGCAACAGGGCGAACGCGCTGCCGGTACCGGCGCCGAGGCTGTCGACGGTGCCGCTGTACTTCACGCTGCTGCCGTAGATGTCGGACTCGATGTCCACCGGTTGACCAATGCGCATGTCACGCAGTTGGGTTTCCTTGAAGTTGGCATCGATCCACAGTTGATCCAGCGGAATCACCGCCATCAGCGCGGTGCCCGGCTGTACGCGCTGACCGAGCTGCACGGTGCGCTTGGCGACGTAACCGGTGACTGGCGCGATCAGGGTGCTACGGGCGTTGGTCAGGTACGCCTGACGCAGATCGGCAGCGGCCGACATCACGTCCGGGTGCGACGAAACCACGGTGTCATCGACCAGCGCGCTGGTGGTTTTCAGTTGCTGCCTGGCGTTGGCCAGGGCGTTTTGCGCCGAGGTCAGGTCGTCGCGGGCGTGGGACAGTTCTTCCTGGGAAATCGCCCCGCCAGCAGCGAGGTTTTTCCGGCGGTTGTAGTTGTCCTGCGCTTTCTGTACTTCTGCCTGTTGCGCGTTGACCTGGGCTTTCATGCCATCGACGTTGCTGTACAGGCCGCGCACCTGACGCACGGTACGCGCCAGTTTCGCCTGGGCACTTTGCAGGCCGACTTCAGCGTCGTTCGGGTCAAAGTTGATCAGCACCTGACCTTCGTGAACCAAATCACCATCGTCAGCGCCAATGCTGACCACGGTGCCGGTGACCAGCGGGGTGATCTCCACGACGTTGCCGTTGACGTAGGCGTCGTCAGTGCTTTCGTTGAAGCGCCCGATGAATTCGTGATACGCCCACACGCCAGCACCGGCGAGCAGGACCACGACGGCCAGCACCAGCAGCATGAATTTGCGCTTGCGCGGATTGCCGGTGTCGGGGGTGTTGGTTTGAGTTTGGGTGTTTTCGGCAGTGGCCATGACAAATACCTGAATTAGTTGTGCGACGTGGCTGGGGTGGCGTTGGCTGCGGTCAGGGTTTCACCCTGAAAGCCGCCGCCCAGCGCTTGCATCAGTTGAATCGACAGGTCGATCTGCTCGGCATTGAGGTTGGCCAGCTGACGCTGGGCCTGCAGCAATTGCTGCTCGATGCTGAGCACGTCCAGGTAGTTGCCGATGCCGGAACCGTAACGCTGGACGACGGTGTTGTAAGAATCCTGAGCAATCTCGGTGGCGTGTTGCTGCGCGCCGATCTGCCGGCCGATGTCACGCAACTGATTGATCGTATCGCTGACATCACCGAGGGCTTTCACCAGACTTTTGTTGTACTGCGCCACCGCCAGATCGTAATCGGCGTCGCGCGCATCGAGGTTGGCGCGCAGGCGCCCGCCGTCGAAGATCGGCACCGAAATGGTCGGGGCGATGCTGAAGAAACGACTGGCCGACCCGAACATCGCGTCACCCAACAAGGATTCGGCACCGGCCGAAGCCGTGAGGTTCAAGTTGGGATAGAAGCGGGTTTTCGCCGAGTCGATGTCCTTGCTCGCGGCCTCAACGCGCCAGCGCGCAGCGACCAGATCCGGACGCCGGCCGAGCAGTTCCGCCGGCAATACCGACGGCACCGCCACGGCGCTGGCTTGCAGAACTTTCGGTCGAGCAATTTCGTTGCCGCGATCCGGGCCTTTACCGAGCAGTACGGCCAGGGCGATTTTCGCGCTGTTCAGACGTTTTTCAGCGTCGATCAGGCTGGCTTCGGAACTGGCCTCAAGGCTTTGGGTTTGCTGGAACTGGTACTGGCTGTCGATCCCGGCACTCAAGCGGCGCTGGCTCAGATCGAGCATCTGTTTGGTGCGTTTCAGATCGTCGTTGGCCAGGTCGTAAACGATATGCGCCTGACCCAGATCGCTGTAGGCCCGGGCCACGTCGGCGGCGAGGGTCAATTGCGCGGCCTGACGGTCGACTTCGGCAGCGCGAGCCTGACCGAGTGCAGCTTCCCAGGCATCACGCTGGCCGCCCCACAGGTCGAAGTTGTAATTGAAACCGGCGCTGACGTTACGCACGGTGGCGTAGGCATCGCCCTGCCCTCGCGGGTCCTGATCCTTGGCCAGGCGCGAACGGCTGATGCCGGCGCTGGCGTCGAGGGTCGGATAGCGTTCGGCATCGGCGGCATACGCGGCGGCGCTGGCCTGATGCGCGCGGGCTTCGGCGATCTGCATGTCCGGGCTGTCGTGCAGGGCTTCGCGGATCAGCCCGTCGAGTTGCGGATCGCCAAGGCTGGTCCACCAGTCGCTCTTCGGCCATGCCGCCGGCGACAGGGTCACGCCGTTGAGGGACTGGCTGGCGTTGAGGCTTTTCGCGTCGAGGTTTTTGCCCTGAGTATCGAGGCCGCTGTAATTGGCGCAGCCGGCGAGGATCATCGCCGACAGCACCAGGGTCAGGCTGGTGCGCAAGGTTTTACCGCTCATTGTGTTCACCTAACCGCTGGATAGTGATCGGGTCACCGGCTGCCAGCAGGATTTTCTTGAGGATGTATTCCAGGGTCTTCAACTCGTCCGTAGTGACGGCGCCGGCCAGTTCATTCATTGCATCGGCGCCGATGTGCGGCAGGCGATCGGCCAGTTGCTGGCCCTGCTCGGTGAGTTTGAGTTGCACCTGACGGCGATCGCCTTCGCTGCGTTGGCGAGCCAGGAAACCTTTCTGCTCCAGACGATCGAGCATGCGTGTCATCGAACCGCTGTCCAGCGACAGATGCCGGCACAGCTCGGCCGGGGTGTCGACGCCGAACTGGGCCATGATGATCAACACCTTGAACTGCGCGGCGGTGATGCCGTGGGGTTCCATGTGGGTGTCGATGATCCGGTCCTTGAGCAGCGCGGCACGGCCGAGCAACAGGCCGAGGTGGCAATGTTTGAATTCGTCCGGGGTGAAATGCTTCATGTGCTCACCTAATAACTGCCTAGGCAGTGAATGTATGTCGAGATGTTACTGCCTAGGCAGCGAATGTCAACGTAATAGTTAGGTTGCTTTGTAATTAGTTGACCAGTGGACTGGGTTTTTGTGTTGCCCGCACTGACGCTTTCGCGAGCAAGCTCGCTCCCACAGGGATCTCATGCATACATGGATCAATGTGGGAGCGAGCTTGCTCGCGAAGGCAGCGACTGGGTGT
>NZ_JASCPO010000165.1:0-13000 GCF_029960145.1 Pseudomonas sp. PS01299
GGCTTGCTCGCGAAGGCGGCGTGCCGGTCGATGCAAAAGTGTCTGATACGCCGTATTCGCGAGCAAGCCCGCTCCCACAGGGATATTCGTGTTGCCTGTAATTGCGGCAAATCTGCCGTGCGGCTGGCTTGAGCGCTCAAGAAGGCCTAGAATTCCCGCATTGTTTATTCCCCCAAGGTAGCCCCGTAATGTCCTTCGCTGAGCAACTAACCCGCCTGCAAGTCTTTCTCGACGCCGACGAGCTGCACGAAGAGGCGCTGGATTACGTGGCCGCCCACGGTTACCTGACCGCCCTGTCAATCTGTGCAGAAGACGTACCGGAGCGTGAGTGGATCGACGCCCTGTTCGCCGAAGAGCCGCATTACAGCAGCGAAGCCCAGCGCGAAGAAATCGAAGCCACCCTGATTGGTCTCAAGGCACACATCGCCCGTCAACTGGCGTCCGACGAAGAATTCGAACTGCCGTGCGACCTGGACCTGGGCGACGAGCCGGACGACTCTGAACTGCGCGGCTGGTGCATCGGCTTCATGGAAGGCGTATTCCTGCGTGAAGCGGCCTGGTTCGAAACCGCTGAAGAAGAAGTCAGCGAAATGCTCCTGCCGATCATGGTCGGTTCGGGCTTGTTCGACGAGCAGCCAGAGTTCGAAGACATCGCCAAGGACGCCAACCTGATGGACGACATGATCGTGCAGATCCCGGAAGCCCTGACCGCGCTGTACCTGCTGTGCCAGGCGCCAGACGAAAAACCGGCGATCCTCAAGCCACGTCACCACTAAGATCCGGCCTATGGACAACCCCATAGGCAACCGCTCCCTGATGTTGCGCTACTTCCTGCTGGCCGTCGGCTGGCTCAGCGTGGCATTGGGGGTGATCGGGATTTTCCTGCCGGTTCTGCCCACCACCCCTTTCCTGCTGCTCGCCGCAGCCTGCTTCGCGCGCAGCTCTCCGCGTTTCTATCAATGGCTGGTCGAGCACCCGAAGCTCGGGCCATGGATCCGCGACTACCTCGACGGCAACGGCATTCCGCTCAAGGGCAAGGTCTACGCGATCGGGCTGATGTGGGCGAGCATTCTGTTCTCGTGCTACCTGGTGCCGCTGCCGTGGGCACGGGGGTTCATGTTGACCAGCGCGGTGTTGGTGACGGTGTACATCCTTCGGCAAAAGACTTTGGATAAATCCTGAATACCGCCGCCCCCGCTACATCTGCATTTACTCCCGATACAGCGCCTCAAGCTGTCTGTTTCGTGTGTTTCGAGCCAGTTATCCAAGTGCCCTGCCACTGACCGCTCGTCGGAAAAAACCTCTTACCTGTTATTTCTGACAGTAGGCAATACTCGCCACATCAGGCCCAATTAATCAACGCCTTCCTCGCAGAGCCACCTGTCCTTCGCCGAGGTTTTTCGTCATGACGCACTTTCACTCCTTCCTGTTTCCACGCTTGCAGACTGAAGTTCCGGGGCTGAAACTACGTCCCTTGCGGATTTCGGCCATGATAGAGCCGATCGTCGATGGGGACGGCGGTATCAACTGCAAAACCTACTACCGGTATCCCAATGGTTTGTTCTGCGCCGTCGATGCCTACGCCGAACCCATGCGCAAAGGTGACACGCTCGATATCTATTGGGGCAAGAACCACAAGATCTTTACCCGGGTTCTGCAGGATGACGAAGACGGCAGCAACCAACCGGTGTTTTTCTTCCTGCCTGTGACGAACATCCTTCCCGGCTGGGTCGACGAGGTCTACTACGTACTGACCCGCGCAGGCAGCACCAGCCCCGACGAGCCCGCCACGCCCTTGCGAATACTGGTGAAGCTGGATCTGCCGGGCGGCAAAGACGATGACCCCCATTTGCCCGGACATGCAAAATTGCACATCGTGCAGCTGCCGCGCGACGTCATCGTTAACGGCGTGGATGCGGATTGGGCAGCCAAGGGTGTGCCGATGGTTATTCCTCCCTACCCGAACATCGCCGTGCGCGACGTTATCCAGGTGCAATGGGGCAATGCCTTCTTGCCACCTCATACCGTCAGCGCCGATGAGGCAGCCGGCACGGCACCTATCGAGATCACCGCACACCAGGACGATATTGTGGCCGGTGGCGACGGCAACGCGCAGGTGGTGCATTACGGGATCCATGACGAGGTATTCAACCATTCCGAGAAGTGGTCGCTGAGGACCACAGTCAAAGTCATGTCCGGAATCCGGCAGCTGGATGAGCCGATCATCCAGGAGTCAGTCAACGGCATCATTGATCTCGATAAATTGAACAATCGCGATGTCAACGTGCATGTTCGCGCCTCCACCAGCGATTTCGAGTTGGGTGACACCGTCACCATGACCTGGGTAGGCACACCACCCACCGGTGCTCCGTTGCCCAACCGACAATCCCAGAGGGTGGAAAGCTTCCCCAGCATCCTCATATTTCAGATTCCGAATGCGCAGGTCCGGGCGATTGCCATGGGAACCGCAGACGTATCGTATGTGCGCTACAAAAAGGACGACGGCTCTGCGCTCCCCTCCAGGCACGAACTCGCCAGCGTGGAAGGCCGGATCCCCGCGCCGGTCCTAAGCGAAGCCGCGGGCAATACGGTGAGCGCCGATATCACATCGGCCACCGTGAACATTCAGTACCCGGGCATGACCACGGACGATATCGTCAACATGGCCTGGCTGGGCACCAAGGCCAATGGCATTCCCTACTTGTATGAGGCTCGGCACATCGTCAGCCCGGAGGACGTGGAAAATCATCTCGTGACCTTGTACGTGCCGGGAAAAAATCTGCGGGTGCTGGAGAACGGTGCACTGAATCTGTTCTACCAGGTGTCCCGTGACGGGCCGCACTGGCGGGGCACGCATGAGTCCGGGCATCAGGAAATCAACGTGTTGCGATTCACCTGAGTCGCAGGTGTCAGGTCAACCCGCCGGCCCGGACAGCGGGTTGCCCGGCAGGCCAGCACAAAAAAACGCCCCGCAGGTGCGAGGCGTTTTCAGGTATTCACATCGTGACGCGGTTTACCAGGTCCAGCGCACTCCGGCATTCAAGTCATACGGCTTCTTGATGTACTTGCCATGGCTGTAGTCGTAACCGGCATACACCTGCAGGTCCTTGGTCAATGCCACTGCAACGCCTGCTCCCAGCACACCACGGGTGCCAGACAGGTCGTTGTTGAACTGATTATCAGCGTTGACCGTCACGCGGTTGTTATTGATGAACTCGTGCTGCACCGCAACGCGCACATAAGGCTGGGCGACCATGCCATTGCCCATGTTGAAGTTGCGGCCCACAGTGGTGCCCGCTTCACCCAGCACCGAGCGGCTGCGATCGCCGTCGGCCTCCATGCCATTGTCCAGATCAAAGTTGCGCCCCTGAATCACCGCCGTCGACAGTTTGCCGTACGGCTCGATGAAGTAGCCATCCTCCAGTTTGATCTGGCGACCGAACTCCGCCGAAGCGCTGACACCGGAGCTGTCATAACTGCCCTTGGCGCGGGTGCCATCGCTCATGCCGACTTTCGTATCGCTCTGAAAGCGGTTGAACTTGAGCAGCGCATCAAAGTAGTAACCGCTCTGCTTGTTCATCCAGGTCACGTAAGGGCCCAGATAGTAGCTGTCAACCGTACCCGAAGTCCCCTGTGCGACGTCCAGGTTGGTATGGCTGTAGCCGCCCATGATCCCGGCCACCCACAGACTGTCGCCCAGGTGCGTATCCGCCCCCAGAGAAAGCCCTTGCTGGGTCTGCTGATAACCCACGCCGGAAGCGGCGCTGATGTTGTACTTGTTGCCGTAGGTGCGCATCCACAGGCCGGTGTCACCCCCATTGAAACGCAACTCGCCCATGCGGCTGCGCAAAGTTGCCGCCTCGGCATACAACAGCGTCACCGGAGCGTTGAACAGCGCCAGTACCGATTTCGCCCCGGGGCTGATGGTCTTGGTGGTCGGGTCGAGAAACCATTCCGTTCCGCCCTCCCCCACTTCTCGCCGATCAAGTTTATAAGACCAGGTACCCAGATCGACATGCTCGCCTCTCAGGGCAAATTGCGCGTCGCCGGCGGCGGTGTGCACCAGGGTCAACTGCTGCGGGTTCAGCGCGTCCAGACCGGAAGCGGCCACCAGCAATCCGAATTGCCCGCTGGCTACACCCGTGACATTGAGGAAGTCGTGCTGACCGGTGGCGAAATTGCCCTTCATTTCGAACGTACTGGAACCATCCGGAGAGCCGGCCAGCGTGCCGACGTTCAACTGGTAGAACGTATCTGGCACATCCTGCGCACCAAAGCGCACCGTCCCGCCATTCATGGCGAGTGTTCCTACAGTGTCAGCGCCTGTCAGGGTCCAGCTAGAACCGCTGTTGACGGTCACGCCGTTGACCTTGTCGAGACGGCCGGTCAGTTGCGAGTTGTTCTGCAGGGTGACGTTGGCAGTCGAACCGTTTTCGACCAGCACATCGCCCTTCATGTTGCCCTGATCGAAGGTGAGATTGGCGGTACTGTTGCCGGTGACGTTGACGTTGCCTTGCAGCGTGCTGTCGCTGACAGACATGCCCGCGGTGGAAGCGCCCTGCACCGTCAGCACGTTGCCGTTGCCCCCCGTCAGGGAAGACTGGTTCAACACCTCAAGGGTGGCATTGATGCCCTTGTCCACAAGAATCGCATCACCGGTGCGGCCTTCCACACTGGCGTTGTCGAGCCGCAGTGAATTGTTGCCCAGGCCCGAGGGATCCCTGCCCATAGTCACCCCGGTCTTGTCGCCGCTGATAACCGTGTTTGCGGAGGCGCGTACATCCCCCCCCAATATGTTCAGGCCGGTACTGTCAGCCCCTGTGCCCGTCACCTGACTGTTGATGAGCGTGAGCGTGCTCAAGCCGGTGACCTGAGCACCGATTTCCCCACCCTTGAATTGACTGTCGGTTGCAGTGACCTTGGAGCTAAGGGTCGAGCCGATAGACCGATTGACCGCCAGCCCCATAAAGTCACTGGTCACGATGGCGCGAGTGAGATCACCCGTGCTGCCGGTTATGCGGATACCCACCAGCCCACTGTCGGCATTGACCGTTGCGCCGTTGATATTCAACGTTGATCCGGACGTGACAGACAGACTCTGGGTGCTGGCCCCCGCGATGTTCAGCACACTTGCGTTGCGTACCAGATAATCGCTCTGTGGTGTGCTTGCATCGATATTCAGCGTATTGCCGTTATCGACAATAACGGCGGCAAAAGAATGCCCGCCGGTAGAAAAAAATGCTGGCAGCACGACCAGCATTTTAAAGAGTCCTGCCGCAGCATTTTTTTGCAGCGAAACATGTTTTTTGTTCATGACGTGGCTTCCTGAATGTTCATCACCTCACATCTTTCAGAAGAAACGCCAAAAGACTGTAAGGCGCGAACAATACCTATCCGGGTCAAGCAAAAATGTAGGAGAAGTCCTAGCTCCGGACGGAAAAGTCCTTTCCCGCTCGAGGAATGATCCGCCTGTTTCAGCAACCGTTTCAGCGAGGACACGGGAGGCGTAGCGGCCTCCCGTGTTTCCTTTGAAACGCATTGAATCAGGTAGGCAACGGGCAAGTTCCGCCATCACCCGGATTGACCAGGTACACCTTGACCAAATGCTCTTTGGAGGGAACGTCGCGCCCGTTAATGACAGCCGTATAACCGACGCCACCCCACGCATTGAAAGTCGCGAGCAAGGGTGCGTATGGGATCTTCACAATGAAGCCGTCCGCGGCTTCCTGATCTGTCGGTGTGTAGGGCACCTCCTCGAGCGTACCGGGTTTGATGGTTGCACCTTCGGCGTCGATATAGCCCTGATAGGTGAATATCAGCTCCTGATTCGCCAGTGCCAATTCCCCGCCCGGGACGTGCACCTCGACCACCACACCCTTGATGGGATCCAGGCGCAAGGCTTTGCAGTTCAGCCAGTCAGTATAGTTAGGATCAAGGTGTAAAAATGCCGGATCAGGGACAGTGTCCACTTGAATCTCCACATCCACATTCCGAGGTTTTGAAATATCTACGTTGTCGTTCAGCGAATGACCGATGACGTAAGCCATCGGGTGCGTTGGATCACCGTTACCTGCCGCCGCAATAACGTCCCACTTTACTTTCCACTCAAGCGATGTGGGAATAGTGTTTGGAATCGTAACGAGGCCACCATCCGCCTCAGAAACAAGCTGGCCCGCATATTCAAGTTGAACGGTGTCATTTTCCTTGGCGTCGGCATAGGTATTGACCGTAACAGTAACGTCCCCATCTTTGTCGGCTTCTCGCAACGTATTGACTAGGCCTCCGGAATCACCCTGAACCGTCACCAACGCCAGAATTGGATTGGTCGGGTCTGGATTTTCCGGATCAATCGGCAGACCGGGCTTTCGCAAATCAACGAGAACATCTTTGGAAATCGGAGTTGGCGGGTAATAGGTGCTGCCGCGTTTGATTTGGTAGCGGGCCGCTACAGTTTTTACACCAGGGTCGTTGTTGAACACGTTTTTGAACGAAATATCGACGTAGCACGGGAACCCGCTGATGGGCTTCGCCATCTGCGGAATGTCGTCGTAGGTCACCACCAACTCATCTCCCGGCAAGTAGTGGGTGTATTCGTCAACGATTCCCACGCCCAAAGGGTTTTGCGCATCCGCCAGATCGACCAAACCGTCACCGACACCGTCCAACAGCGGAATATCAAGGGGCAACAGCCCCTCGGGTGGGTCTGTCAGAACGACCGTAACGGGGACTGATGGAGAAATAGCACTTGGGTTTCCCTTACGGTCGGTGACTCTGAAAAAAAGCGCGTGATCCCCTTCACCTTTCTTGAATACTTGGTCAGCGGTAAGTTCAAGCTCGATCTCAGTGGTGGTATCAATCCGGGTGATCGAATCGACAACCTCTGCCAACGGTATCGAGTCCCCATATAACACCTCTATAAAATCGCCAATCCTCATATCTCCATAATCAGGAATCTTAATAGCTACGAAACCAATGTCGTCCAGATATTTTTTGGTAATACCTTCATCTATCACTTCCTGCGGAAGAGTAACCGGAAAAAACGGGTGTGGAGGAGTTCTATCAACATTGCACTCCAACGGTTCAGAGTTGCTCTCATTACCGCCTTGATCGATAAAGTATCCCAACTCATGTGTCCCCGGCCTATCGGTGTATCCGACAGGAAACGTCATTTCGATTTCAAGAATATCGGGGTTCAGCGGCGTAACATAATCGTATCGAGTAGAGACTATCGGACTTCCGTCAAACGTCAGATGAATGAAGCCCGGTATCTCTTTCGGGTCGTCAGCCTCAGCAGGTCTCGGAACCAGACACTTGAAAGGCTTTCCCTGCTGGCTCAGCGGAATCTGATTGGCTTCATCATCCGACGTATCGCTTAGAAATGGGTTATCTGGATGCACTTTGATGACGGGTGCATCAGCTTTTGTAACAGCACGGCGAACTTTCAGATAATCGACCCGACTTTGTTCAGCGGGCGTCAATGGTTTCGGACTTGCCATTTTTCAGCTCCTTCAGAAACGGGCTTTATCTGCCCGGAATTTTGTCAATCAACTAACGCCCAAAACGCGGGCACAACACTCTCTGTCAGCCACGAATAAATACTCGTGACTGTCCCGACTAAAAACGGCTAATGCACTTTAATTAATCAAATACCCGTTACGGTTCCGTACAGGTTTCATTAGTGGGTGAGCACACTGCACCACTGGCCATGGTTCGATTGATAATCACGAAATCTTTTTTTGAAACACCCCGTCCACCCGTAAACTTTTTCAAGGTGTAATGACATAACGCCGAACCCCGGTTTTGCATCGGCGCTATCAATCTTTCGTAATCGGTCACATGCACTTCAAAACCGTTTCTTGCCTGATCCGCACTCAAGGTGGTCGAGAACCGTTCCGCGGCCTTGGGAATGGGCGTGGTGCCATTCGGTCCCGCGCATCCCTGCCAGAACAACGTCACGATGTCCTTCTCGTCAAACACCGGGTTGCCTTCAATCCTCACGCGCACCCGCTCCCAGAGACGCGGTTTCGCACAGCAGTCAAGCGTCCCACTGATGCCAGCGTCAGGGAACGAAGGCTCTTGGAGACCTTCGATAATGATGATCGACACCTTGACGGGCGTGAATGGCGCCAACTGCTGGTTGACGCCATTGCTGGTGGTGTAATGGACCGGCAACGCCGGGTTCAGGCGGTCCTGGTCAATGACCGACCATGGAATATTGAACGGCACTCTCTTGCCGGCAACGTCACCGGTCTGGACGATGTATCTCGCCACGGGCGTACTGATGCTCCCCCAATAAACTTCGATCGTGTGTCCTCGTTCAGGTGCGTCGAACAAGGTCAGGAAGCCGTCGGCGTCCTCGCCGAAATCTTCGGTAAGCAATGTGTTCAGCACCTTGGATTTGGCGCCGTAGATCTCCAGCAAGGCAAGCTTGGGGTTCAACAACGCCGGCGCATTGGCGTGATCCTGGCCTGCCACCGTCAGGTTCACCGATACCAGGGTTTCCATTGATGGTTTGCTATCGACGCCCCTTGTGCGCACGCGGTAAGTGACACGAGCATTCACCGGACCCAGCCCCTTGGCTGTGAGCGCACTCCACGGCACAGGGATCACGCAAGGAAAGTTGGCCGGGTCGACATCCTGCGGCGGCAGAACAGTGCCATCCCAGTCCAGCAGTACCTGATCGCCGCTCAACGGATTGTCATAGGCATCGATTTCGACCGTTACCGCCCTTTGGTTGACCGCCCCCTCCCGGGCGTGCTGACGATCGATCAAGCCTCTGTCCGACAGGGGGATGCGCGGAGGCTTGTGAATGGGCACCCCCGGGGTCAGATCGACGAACACAGGCAGCGGCCGCGAGCGCGGTCCACGGTTTCCGGCCCAGTCGCGCAAGCGATAATAGATGTATCGCTGCCCATGACCGCGCAGGCGAATTTCGTCTGCGTAGACGGTGATGATGAGTTGATCGTTATCGATATCCAACTGACTGAACGCCTGCTCGCGGATTTCGGTTTCGAAGTCCGGTGGCGTGTTGGTGTCCGTCCAGTAATAAATCGCCCGGTCACGGGCCTTCACGTCCAGATAGAGGCGTACTTTGAAACGAACCTGACCGTGCTCGTCCAAATAGTCATCGGTGATGTCGCCCTCAAGATCCAGCAGATCCAGCATCGCCGGTTCCTGGCCGTCATCCGGCGGCACTCTATCGACGGTGATGGTTTTTTTCAGCGATTCCGCGTCGTTGCCACCAATCTTGAGCTTGTACGACAGGTCGTAAACGCCAGATGCCAGGTCCCTTTGAGGCACCGAAACAATCTTGTCACCCGGATCAATGGGAATATCGAACGGGAACACCCCCGCCGTGTCGTCATCAAAGGGAAGCCCCCGTCGCCTGAAGCCCACCAACACGACGTCTTTTACGAATTCCGGCTCTGTCGAGAAGTCCCACGCCGGAATCGTGATTTTCAAATCGCGACTCAATACATCGCGAGGTAATAGCCCGTCCGGGCTCTCATTACCCTCTTCGTCTTTCAGGATATCCGGAACAATCGGTTCTGGAATAACCACAAGACTTGTTTCGTCATTGCCGCGCGCGTGTTGCGGACTCATCGACGACTCTTCTGGGGGCACCATTGCGAAACTCCACGGCAATTGAGCGGACAGTGTCCTCGCGCAGGGCAGTCGTGAAGATAAAACGGGCCGTTGACTGACGATGGCGTGGAACGTTTGTGACCCAATTAGATGCCTGGCGGAAAAAGCTGACTACTGTCAGAAATACTAGGTTTGCTTACCGTTTGTCGGGAAGTCGCTGGAAACAACTGAACAGTCAGCTCAGCGTGAGGCTGCATTTTTGTTGAGCAGAATGGGGGATGAACTCGCCGCGCGCCTCAGCGGGAGCAGACTCCCTCGCCATAGGTTGGGGTTCACCGCAGAGTCGACTACCCTGCGGCAGCGCCTACTGGGAAGCAGTTTCAGGCATGCAAACCCCGCCTCACGACCGTTCATCGCAAATACGTCCTTACCTGTAATTTCTGACAGTAGCCAACGCTCGCCACCTGCCCCTAAATAACCCAGAGCCTTTGCTTCCCACGCCCTGGAGTCTTCAGCATGCCTATTCAGCCCCCTCGCCTCCCGCCCCCCGAGACTCTGCGGCAACTGGAAATACCCGACCGTACGCAGCCGGCCCTGGATGGGGGGGTGTGGGGGATCAATATTGCCGCCGCGCAGTTGCTGGCGCCCGACAAGGGGCTGAAAGTCTATTGTCCACCTTGGCAACTTATGGGTTTAGGTGACCACATCGAGCTGCTGCTCGACGGTGTTCAGGTCGACCAGACCACCATCGTCAAGCCAGAGGATGTCGGCGAGCGTGTCACCCTGTATGTCCCGCCCCGGAAGTTCGCGACCGGGGCCTATACGCTGCAATATCGGGTCAAGGTATTCAGCCAGTCTCCGGAAACTTCGCTGCCTCCGGTCGATATCTTCGTCAAACTCGAGCAACCCGGCGGCAAGGATGAAAACGGCAGTGCCCCGGGGCATTCCGAGCTGAACATGTACATCGATCCGCGGATCATCAACGATGGCGTGGACAAGGCAACCGCCGAAACCGGCCTCGACATCATCATCAAGGCCAAACCCGGCAGCAGCAGCCTGTTGCCCTACCCCAACATGGCCGTGGGTGACCACTGCAAGTTGACCTGGGGCGGCTGGTTTTTGTATTCGCCACGGGTGACCCAGGATCACATCGATGACCCGCAAGGCCATCCACTGGTCATCCATGTCGACAAGGCCACCATCCTCGAAGCCGGCGATACCGACAGCCTGGCCGTAGCCTTTGAAGTACACGACATTGTCGACAACCGTTCCGAAGACTGGTGCGCCGCAGTAGAGATTGCCGTCGATACCGGCAACACGCGCCTGTCGCCTCCCATGGTCAAAGAGGCCTTCAATAGCGTTGTGGACATGGACAAACTGGGAGATGCGCCGCTGACCTTGCAGGTATTGGTCGACGCACCCGACTTCCGGATCGGTGATGTGGTCATCGGTCTGGGCAAGGGCACCACGCTGGACGGCGAATCGATCAGCGTTGAAGTCCGCGGCGAGCCACTCACCAGCGTGGGCAACATCTACGAATTGGCCCTGCCAAGCGCCGACATACGTTTGCTGGCCAAAACCCAGGCCGTGTTCAGTTATCGCGTGGAACGCAGCGGGTCTGATGATCGCGCCTCCAAGGGGCGCTTCGTCAGTATCATCGGAGAAACCCGACGCCTGCTCGCGCCGATTGCCGTGGATGCGCAACAAGGGGCACTTGACCCTGATCTGGTTAACACCACCGCCTTCATCCCCTTCGATCCGATGATGCAGGAGGGCATGGTCATCGTTCTGCGCTGGGTCGGCACCCGCCAGGATTTCAGCGTCTACGACCCGGAACTGGACTGGCACACCCTTAGCAAGGGCGATATCGACGACAAAGAACCGATCCCGATCATCGTCGAAGGCAAACACCTCAAAGCCATCGAGGGCGGTACGCTGGATTTGTTCTACGTGCTGATGGCCGAGGGCAACGATGGAGGCATCATTCAGCGCGAGTCACTGCACCATGCTCTGTTGCGGGTGGGTGAACCGTTGCTGGAACTGGTCGCGCCCATCGTCCTCGGTGAGGCCGGCGGAACACTCGAACCCGACGACCTGCCCGGCGGTTCGAGCAAACTGACCGCCCCGGCTGCCGCCGAACCCACCAAAGCGGGTGACAAGGTCACCTATACCTGGCGCGGTTCGAAAACCGGCAAGACCAGCGACTCGGTGCCGATCAATTCGCTCAATGCCGGCAAAGCCATCGATTTCACCCTGAACCCGACCTTCGTCCAGACCCACATCGAACCCAATCGCAGCGGCACTGTGGACGCGATGTATGAAATTCTCAGGGTGGCGGCAGGCTCCGCGCCGGAACGTGTCAGCTACTCGCGGACGTTGAATTTCACTGTCGGCGAAGCCGTGCTGCTGACCCGGCCGAAGGTTCAGCAGGCCGAGGCCGATGGCACTACCTTGCAGCCGATCAAGGCCGTGGAAGCCCTGACCGTCAACATCGATTCGCAAGACTTGCTGCTCAGCGATCTGCTCAGCGTGACCTGGACCGGCGCACCCGGCACTGCCGCCGGCGGCTCGCACACCACCCCGGCCAGACCCATCAGTGAAACCACGCTGACAATCGAACTGCCGGTCACCGTGCTGGCATTCAACCTGGGCAAAACCGTCACCGTGACGTACACCGTCACCCGCAACGGTGTGCCCCGGACCTCGTTGCCGCTGTTGTTGAATGTCGGCACCCTGCCGGACTCAAGCTTGATCCTGCCGGTGATCATGGACGCCGACGATGATGGCGAGGGCCAGGAGTTCAACGTAGGGAATCTGACCAGCAATGCCACCTATCGCATGGGCGTCTGGCCGTTGATTGCCACAGGCCAATATGTCTGGCTGCGTCTGAAAGGGACGAACGCTGATGGCAGCGACTACAACCTGCAGATCCATACGGCACCAGGCTCAATGGTCAGCGATAAGTGGCTCGAACAAGGTTATTACGAGCGGAGCATCGCCTTTACAGGCTTGAGAAACCTTAAGGATGGCAGCCCGTTGACCATGGAGTTCAAAGCCGCGTTCGGCAAGAGCACGGATGAGAGCGAGGCGGTGGTCTTCCCAGTGCGCACTTACACGATCAAAGCGTATGAGGATGTGCGGCCAGAAATTACCGGATTGGAAGACTCCAAAGGGGTAGCGATTGTCGAAGGCGGATTCACCGTCGATACCCAGATCACGTTGTCAGGGGCCGGGGCCAAAGGTCAGAAAGTCCAGATCAAGGACGGCACCACCGTCAAAGGTGAAGCCACGGTTAACCTGACGACCGGCCTGTGGGAACTGACCCTGACAGGCTTGAGCGTGGCCGCTCACAGCTTCACCGCCGTCGCGCTGTATGGCAGTGGGCAGGTGTCCGCGGCGTGGACGTTGACGGTGA
>NZ_JASCPO010000166.1:0-12989 GCF_029960145.1 Pseudomonas sp. PS01299
TAAGCGCTTCGACTTCAAGTGTCCGATCGAGGTTATGGACGAGGTGATGCAGGAAGCTATGGCTATGCGGCATGATGCTCCAGCTTCAATTCAATAACCGTGTTGCACTCAGCTCCTGTAACCGCCCTGTATAACACTTGAGCGCTTTTTGGCGATTGGCCATCAAGTCATTGCTGCGATTGGATTTGTTGTTTTTTTGCAGATTTGTTCAGATTTCAAATAAGCGATAAACGGTTGTAAGTCTTTAATTTAAAGGCTTCTAGCGTTTTGTGTGTGTCAGATTTGAGTCACCGGTTTTTTGACGCTTTCTAAAGAAAACAGTCAATTCTTGCGCTTTGATGGCTGGGTGCTAGTGTCAGGTTCTGACCGACAAACCTTTGACTCCCTGCCGTTTTGCACGAGCGGTATCGCCATGTTCAGATATGCCAAAGAAGTACTTTTAATTGTTTATTTGCTGCTTTATTCCGAATATTACGTTGATCGGTTAAATGCTATCGGCGTCGGTTTTGCTGTACTTCTTTTTGGCGCGATGTTTTTGGCGCTTACTTTAGCGTTATATCTAACGGCTTATATTCGTCAGGCTCTCATTCGCCACTTGTTCGCAATAACACTGTTTGTCTCGGCGGTGTTTTTCGATGTCTATACCCGAGTCACCGCGGATTACCTGAGCTACAGCAGTTTTGTCTCGCTGGTGTACTCCGGCGGCTTCATTCAGGAGGCCGCCTACCAGTATCGCGACGCGATCATTCATGGCGCGCTCAGTGGTCTGCTGTTGCTGTTCGGCATCGGTCTGAAACCGCGCCATGCACTGGTGGTGCCCAACGCGTTGCGTGTGGCGGCGCCGGTGTGTGGTGTGCTGCTGTTGAGCGCGGTGTTGTTCCTGCGGGCGGGCGAGGGCGCGCGCGGTTTGCCGATCATGTACACGCCGCTGGCCTATCTGAACCTGTTCGCTTATGAAGCGCTGCACAACACGGTCGGCCCGCGCGAGCCGGTGACGCTGGCGCGCAACGCAGTGGCGATCAATCACGACATCGTGCTGATCATCGACGAAAGCATTTCCGGCAATTACCTGGACATCAACGCGCCGTTCGGGGTGCACAGCAACCTTAATCAGGCGCATCCGGGCGTCGACATTTTCAACTACGGCTACGCCGCATCCATCGCCAATTGCAGCGCCGACACCAACGTCACGTTGCGCTACGGCGGCACCCGCGACGATTACATGCGCATCAACAGCACGCTGCCGTCGATCTGGCAGTACGCGAAAAAGGCCGGGTTGCGCACGGTGTACATCGACGCTCAGCGCACTGCCGGCAATCTGCAGAACCTGATGACCGACACCGAGAAAAAAGACATCGACGATTTCGTCCAGTTTGACCAGACCAGCGTGCGTGACCGCGACATGGCCGCCGCCGCCAAGCTGATCGAATTGCTCAACGATGATCAGCCGGAGTTGGTGGTGATCAACAAGGTCGGCGCGCATTTCCCGGTGCACGACAAATACCCCGACGCCTTCATGGCCTACCGTCCGACCTTGCCGCGCGGGCAATTCACCGAAGTGGCGGATACCGGTAAGCGCGACGGTTTCAACGGCCAGCCGGATGACTGGGTGCTGTACCGCAACGCCTACAAGAACACCGTGCTGTGGAATGTCGGCGAGTTCTTCGCCCGGGTATTTGCCCAGGCCAATTTGCACAATGCGCTGCTCATCTACACCTCCGATCACGGTCAGGACCTGCATGAACGCGGCAACCCCGGGCTCAATACCCACTGCGGGGGCGATCCGGTGGAGGAAGAAGGGCTGGTGCCACTGGTGGTGATTCAGGGCGATCAGCTGCACGGGCCGGACTGGGCGCAAGCGTTGCCGGCGAACAAGGATCGCTCCAGTCACTACAACATTTTTCCGACGCTGCTGCAGGTGATGGGTTATGACCTGGCGGGCATCGAGGCGCTGTACGGCAAACCGTTGACGCTGCCGACGGCGGACGACTTCACCTTCAACTACCGCTTCAATGCGCGGCTGGGGGCCAAGCCTGAGTGGAAGCACATTGATCTGAAGACCATCGTCACACCGGGTGCGGCGGCGACCAGTGTGGCGACCGGGGATTGAGATTTGTGTCGGGCCAACGGGCCTCATCGCTGGCAAGCCAGCTCCCACAGGGATTGAGGTTGTTCACAAATACTGAATACACCCAAAAACACTGTGGGAGCTGGCTTGCCAGCGATGAGGCCAGTGCAAACACCACTGATCTGAAGAGACCGCAATCCGCTATCCTTGCCCCACACTGACCCAACGGATGGCGGCATGCTTCAGGTTCAAGGCGTGTTCAAAAGTTACCTCACCCCCCAAGGCCCGTTACCGGTGCTGCAAGGCATCGACCTGACCCTCGAGCCCGGCAGCAGTCTGGCGCTGATGGGCGAATCCGGCAGCGGCAAAAGCACCTTGCTGCACCTGATCGCCGGCCTCGACAAGGTTGATCGCGGCAGCATCCGCAGCGGCGAGCATCGGCTGGAAAGCATGAACGAAGCGCAATTGGCCGACTGGCGGCGCACTGAAATCGGTCTGGTGTTCCAGCAGTTCAACCTGATCGGCAGCCTGCGGGTCGAGGACAATCTGGCGTTTCAGGCGCGTCTGGCCGGGCGCCATGAGCCGCGCTGGCAAGCGCATCTGGTGCAGCGTCTGGGGTTGGGCGAGTTGCTCAAGCGTTACCCCGAACAGCTTTCTGGCGGCCAGCAGCAGCGGGTGGCTTTGGCCCGAGCCTTGGCGTCGCGGCCAAAACTGTTGCTGGCCGACGAACCGACCGGCAGCCTCGACGAAGCCACCAGCGATGAAGTGCTGCGCCTGTTGCTCGAGTTGCTGGATGACACGCCGACCACGCTGTTGATGGTCACGCACAGCCCACGCGTGGCGGCGCGACTGGCGCAGCGGGTGGTGTTGTCCAGCGGCCGTCTGACGTGAACGTATTCTGGCAAACCCTGCGTGCGTTGCTCAGCCACTGGCGGCGGCATCCGGTGCAGTTTTTCAGTGTGCTGACCGGGTTGTGGCTGGCGACCAGTCTGCTGACCGGGGTCGAGGCACTGAACAGTCAGGCCCGCGACAGTTACGCCCGGGCCAGTCAGATGATCGGCGGCGAACCCCAGGCCAGTCTGGCCACACCGAGCGGTGCGACGTTCACCCAGCAGTGGTTCATCGATCTGCGCCGCGCAGGCTGGCCGGTGTCGCCGCTGCTGCAGGGCCGTTTGGTTCTCAAGGATCACCCGGATCAGCGCCTGCAACTGATGGGCATCGAACCGGTGTCGCTGCCGACGGACGCTGCGGTGGCCGGGCAGGCGATGCCGATCGAGCGCATCGTCGCGTTCTTCTCGCCGCCGGGCAGCACGTGGATTTCACCGGAAACCCTGCACGCCTTGGGCCTGACCGAAGGCGCCACGCCGCAAACCGCCAGCGGCCAGACGCTGCCGCCGCTGCACGCGCAAAAGGACATGGCACCGGGCATGTTGCTGGTCGACATCGGCGTCGCGCAAACCGTGCTCGAACAGCCCGGGCAACTGTCGCGCTTGTTACTGCCCAAGGATTTTCACGCCGAGCTGCCGGCCGCGTTCAATGGTCGGTTGCAGCTTAAAAGCAGCGCCGAGGAAAACAATCTTTCGCGCCTGACCGAGAGCTTTCACCTCAACCTCGACGCCTTGGGCTTTCTCTCGTTTCTGGTCGGACTGTTCATCGTGCACGCGGCGATCGGTCTGGCACTGGAACAACGTCGCGGCCTGCTGCGTACGTTGCGCGCCTGCGGGGTCAGTGCGCGGATGTTGATCGGCTGTCTGGTCGTCGAGCTCGGTGTGTTGGCGTTGGCTGGCGGGGTGTTCGGAGTCATCAGCGGTTACTGGCTGGCGAGCGTGTTGCTGCCGGATGTCGCCGCCAGCCTGCGCGGCCTTTATGGCGCGGAAGTGGCGGGGCAGTTGCGCCTGAGTCCGTGGTGGTGGTTCAGCGGTATTGGTTTGAGCCTGTTCGGCGCGTTGCTGGCCGGTGCCAACAGTCTGCTGCGTGCGGCACGCTTGCCGCTGTTGGCGGTGGCGGATCCGCAGGCCTGGCATCAGCAACATGCGCGCTGGTTGCGCCGTCAGGGTTGGCTGGCGGCGGTGCTGGGACTGATCGCGCTGCTGGCGTTGCTATTCGGTGACAGCCTTGGCAGTGGATTTGTGTTGATGGCCGGGTTGCTGCTCGGCGCTGCGCTGGCGTTGCCGGTGGTGCTCAGCGCGGTGCTCAATCCGTTGCTCGGGCTTAGTCGCTCGGTACTCGGTCAGTGGTTTCTCGCCGATTGCCGCCAGCAACTGCCGGCACTCAGTCTGGCGCTGATGGCGCTGCTGCTGGCGCTGTCGGCCAATATCGGCGCCGGCAGCATGACCGCCGGTTTTCGCCAGACCTTCGACGACTGGCTCGAACAGCGCCTCAGTGCCGAGTTGTACCTCAACCCGGTCAATCCGGCGCAATCGCGCGAGATGTACGCCTGGCTCAAGCAACAGCCGAACGTCAGCGCGGTGCTGCCCAACTGGCAAGTCGCGGTGACCCTGCAAGGCTGGCCGGCGGATGTCTTCGGGGTGATCGATCATCCTTATTATCGCCAGCACTGGCCGTTGCTCGAGGCGATTGCCGGAGATCCGTGGGCGCATCTGGCGAACGACGATTCAGTGATGCTCAGCGAACAACTGGCACGACGGCTGAAGGTGCGGGCGGGGAATCATTTGAACGTGCCGACACCGGGCGGGGCGTGGTCACCGCGGATCGTCGGGATCTACGCCGACTACGGCAATCCCAAGGGGCACGTGCTGGTCAACAGCAATCATCTGCTGCGGCTGTGGCCGTCACTGACGCCGAACCGTTTCAACCTGCGCATCGCGCCGCCCGATATCCCGCCGTTTTTGTCTGCGCTGCAAACGCGCTTTCAGCTCGACGACAGCCGCATCGTCGATCAGGCGCGGCTCAAGGGTTGGTCGGTGCAGATTTTCGAACGCACCTTCGCCGCCACCGCCGCGCTCAACAGCCTGACCCTGGCGGTGGCCGGTGTGGCGCTGTTCATCAGCCTGCTGACCCAGAGCCAAAGCCGCCTCGGACAACTGGCGCCGCTGTGGGCCTTGGGCGTGACGCGCCGTCAGTTGATGCTGCTTAACCTCGGCCAGACCTGGCTGCTGGCGGTGCTGACGCTGGTGCTGGCGTTGCCGTTGGGGATCGCGTTGGCGTGGTGTCTGGATGCGGTGATCAACGTGCAGGCGTTCGGCTGGCGCTTGCCGTTGCGGATCTTTCCGCTGCAACTGCTGCAGTTGCTCGGGCTGGCGTTGCTGGCGACGCTGTTGGCCTCGGCATGGCCGCTGTATTCGTTGTACCGCACGCAACCGGCGGATCTGCTGAGGACGTTTGCTCATGAGGATTAACCGGGTTGCGCTGCTGTTCGCGTTGCTGCTGTTGGCCGGCTGCGATCAGCCTGTGCCTGAGCAAAAGGGCTTCGCCGGACTCGGCGATCAGGCCGCGCAGTTCACACCGGTGGTGCCGGGGCGGGTGTTCAGCTTCCCGGCAGATCACGGCGCACATGATGGTTTTCGTATCGAGTGGTGGTATGTCACCGCCAATCTCAAGGATCAGCAGGGCCACGATTTCGGCGTGCAATGGACGCTGTTTCGCAGTGCGTTAAAACCTGCGGCAGACCAACCTGGCTGGGCCAACCAGACGATCTGGCTCGGGCATGCCGCAGTGACTTCGGCCACCGCGCACCATGCCGCCGAGCGCTATGCCCGAGGCGGAGTGGGGCAGGCCGGGGTGAACGTCGCGCCGTTCGAGGCGTGGATCGATGATTGGCGCTTCGCCAGTCAGGCGCAGGATCCGCTGACCGATCTGCAACTCAGTGCCAGCGACAAAGCTTTCAGCTATCAATTGCACCTCACCTCCAGTCGTCCACTGGTGTTGCAAGGTGACAACGGTTTCAGCCGAAAATCCGAACAGGGTCAGGCTTCGTACTACTACAGTCAGCCGTTTTTTCAGGCCAGCGGCACCCTGCAAATCGACGGCCAGACTTACACCGTCAGCGGCCCGGCGTGGCTGGATCGGGAGTGGAGCAGCCAGCCGCTGGCAGCCAATCAGACCGGGTGGGACTGGTTTTCCCTGCACCTGGACAGCGGCGAATCGCTGATGCTGTTTCGCACCCGGCAAACCGACGGCGCGCCGTATCTGACCGGCACCTGGATCAACGCCGACGGCCAGACCGAAACTCTGCACGACGAGCAGATCAAACTCACGCCTCAGGACACCGCCAAAGTCGCCGGCCGCCAGATGCCGGTGCGCTGGTCGATCAGCATTCCCGACAAACACCTCGACATCAGCCTCGATGCGCTCAATCCCGCTGCCTGGATGAACCTGCGCATCCCTTACTGGGAAGGGCCGGTGCGGATCAGCGGCAGCCATGGCGGGCGCGGCTATCTGGAAATGACCGGGTACTGACGCTCACACGCAAAACCTGTGGGAGCGGGCTTGCTCGCGAAGGCGCCGGTACAGCCACCCACAGAGCAATTGCCCGGAACTCCGCCCCGTCTACCATCCTCTACCGATCAATCCCGGCCCATTTCCGAGACCCCGGCGAGGAGCCCGCCCATGAGCGACGACCTGCAACCCCCCGACCTCACCACCTGGCAGCGTCTGTTCGACGATCAGACCTACTGGCAGCAATCCCCCGACGCTCACTATTTCGACCTGCAACGCATTGCCGACGATCTGCTCGGCCAGGGCGCGATCGATCTGGAGCAGTGGCAGATCCTGCGCGCCAAGGCCGATGACCTGCACAAGGATTCGCCTGCCGTGAACGTTACCAATGAACTGGATGACCCTGACGCCTGAGGAGAACCACCATGAAACCCGTATCCCCCAGCGAACACCCCGACGAACCCCGGCCACCGGGAGAAACCGAGCGCGACAACGACGCGCTGCGCCCGACCGACCCCAAACAGCGCGAGGACAGCGGCAAGGGCACCACCAGTGGCGAGTCCACCGCGCAGGAGACCGCCGCGTCAGAAACGAAAGCCAAGCCCTGAACAGCGTCTATGCTCAGTGGCACATTCGGCGCCAAACAGACGTTGGCGCCGGTTGCTGCCATTCATTACAGGGAAAGTACCGCTTATGAAGCTCCACGCTCTGGCCAAGGCCATCACCCTCGCAACCGTCCTGTCCGCCACCAGCTTCGGCGCCATGGCGGCCGATATTCCGCTGTCCGCCACCGTCGAGGCCGATCAGGTCACCACCAAAGTGCTGGCCGTCGATGCAGCCAACCATCAGGTGGTGCTGGAAGGCGCCGAAGGTCGTCAGGTTCACGTTCAGCTCAGCGACAAGGCGAAAAACCTCGCCAATCTTCAGGTCGGCGATCTGGTAAAAGTCGAAGTACAACGCTCGGTGGCGGCTTACCTCGATACCGATGTAGATAAAGGTCTGCCTGGCACCGTCGAGCGTAGCGGCGAGCTGCGCAAGGCGCCGGGCAGCGAAAACCCGGGCGGCGAGGCTTATCGCCAGATTCAGGTGCAACTGAAAATCACCAAAATTGATTTGAAGAATAATCAGGTGACCCTGGAAAACCCTCAAGGTCAGTCGAAAATCCTCGACGTCAAAAAGCCTGAAATTCAGGCCAAGCTGAAAGATCTGAAAGTCGGGCAGAGCGTAGTTGTCACTTATACTGATGTATTAAAAGTGACCAGTCAGCATGAAAGCTGAGTATTAACTCTACAAGACGATTGTTCTTGTACAAATTATTGTATGAGAACAATCATCTGAAATGAGCTGAACCGTGCTTTGAAAGTTTCACGAAAGGATTTCGTCGATAAATATCTATTAACTTTTTCGTACATAAAATTTACCTTTGTGTATGACGACATATCTGCCAACTTCTATTAAAATCCTTCCCGTTCGCCCAGTGTCAGGGCTCTTTACCGGTGCATGGATTGCCAGGCCATTACACTGGGCGAACACCTCTTCGGAGCGGATGTATACAATTTCAGATAAAAAAAGGGCGACTTTGCAGTCGCCCTTTTTTGTGTTCGCGATTATGCCGATGCCTGCCCCTCAAATCGTTTGAGGGTGGCTTCATACATCTTGGTGCGGCGGTGGTTTTTGCCGTAGGTTCCAGCGGCTGCGACGGTTCCTGCCTGGATGTGATCCAGATAGCGGAAAATCTTGCGCGGCGCCAACAGCTTGATGCCGTAGCCCAACGCTGTCATTCGATCCTGCAGGGTATAACCGGGCACCCGGTCATCCATGCAAAAGTGCAGTCCCCGGGACTTCATCAACTTGGCGTTCCACAAAGTGCAGAAACTCTTCAGGTGAGTTTCCCGATAAGGTTTCGGCTCTTTACTGCGCAAACCCAATGCAGTTTTCGCCCGGCGAATATAGTGTTTGCAAAATCGCGAAGTTAACCGCCAGGTGTCTCTCACAATCCCACGATTGATTTGTTCGACACACCCGACTGCGGCGACGTCCGCAGACTTTATGCACTCACGCAGCATCATTGCAAAGACTTCCTTGTCGTAGACAAAGGTGTCGGTGTGCAGCAGGAACAGATAGTCGGTTTCAACTTTTTCCAGCGCCAGATCCAGCGCCTTGCCATGCGCAATATGTCCCGCTTCTTTGCCGGGGGAGGGACGTTCGATCAGGTTGATCCATTCCAGCGAACGCAAATAATCCAGACTGGCATCCGCCGAATCATTGTCCACCACCCAAACCGGAATGCGCTGCGCCTGAACGTGCTGACGCAATAACTCCAGGCACATCCGGGTGATGTCCGGGGTTTTGTAATTTACCAATACAAGACTGAAATTCGGCTGCGTAACGGCTGGTAAATCAAACTGGCTCATTCGGGAAGCTCATCCGCGGTTGATCGGCGACAGGTATCTCTCGGGCCGGGATGCTAGCGACGCAAGCTTAGTTGAAGCTTAATTTTCTGTTCAGCAAGCCATTCGAAGTGTGTCGAGCCACGGCATCTCGCGCACGACGCAAGCCGGCCCACAGGCTAAACTGCGCGCCCCTCAGATGCTTCAAGGACAAAACGGCACCTGCCGTCG
Organism: Pseudomonas sp. PS01299; assembly: GCF_029960145.1. Classification (NCBI taxonomy): domain Bacteria; kingdom Pseudomonadati; phylum Pseudomonadota; class Gammaproteobacteria; order Pseudomonadales; family Pseudomonadaceae; genus Pseudomonas; species Pseudomonas sp. PS01299. Next base: position 9,088 of record NZ_JASCPO010000166.1, read on the forward strand.
CCTCACGGATGAAACCACTTTCCCTCTACCACCCGGCCCTGTACTGGCTGCGCGTGTGGCAAAAAAGACTATTCCGCCAGATCGCCTGGCACTGCTCCAGCAAACGCTACGCACGCCTTGTGGCCGGCGCTGACCGTCTGCCATTCCGCTACCTGAAACACACCTCGAAACTCATCCGCAAATTGGGCAACTCCGACCTCGCCCTGCAACACAACAAAGTCATCAACCTGAAACTCGCCGTCGCCGCCATCGACGGCCTCATCATCGCCCCCGGCGAACACTTCTCCTTCTGCCGCCTCGTCGGCCGCCCAACCCGCAAACGCGGCTACGTCGAAGGCATGGAACTGTCCTTCGGCGAAGCACGACGGGGTGTCGGCGGCGGAATCTGCCAACTGAGCAACCTGATCCACTGGATGGCGATTCACTCACCGCTGGTCGTGGTCGAGCGCTCCAACCACAGCTTCGATCCATTTCCGGATGAGGGGCGAGTGCTGCCATTCGGCTCTGGCGCGGCGATTTTCTACAACTACGTTGATCTGGTACTGCACAACCCGACTGATCGGACTTTTCAGTTGAAGTTGAATGTGGGGGAGACGCAGCTGGAGGGGGAATTATTGTGCGATCGGGTGCGGGAGTATCGGTATCACGTGTTTCAGGAAGGGCACCGGTTTTTGCGGGAGGGAGAATGGGTGTATCGGGAGAATGAGATCTGGCGGGAAGTGCGGGAGAAGGGGCAGGTGGGGGAGTTGGTGGAGAGGGGGAGATTGTATCGGAATCGGGTGGTGGTTAAGTATGAGGTCATGGATGAGTTGATCGGGTAGGGCGCACAAATAGCTACGATGATATTGGCGCCCACTGATCAGTTTCTGAAATAGAGCTCATCCAGTTGGCGTTTGCGTATGGATAGATACTCTTCCCATACCGTGGGGAAGTCTTCATCTTTGGTAAGCGGGAAGGTCAGATAGATGTACCTTCCAACCACACTGATGTATTGCCTCACACGCTTGAAGGCGGGTTGTTCGTAAGCTGCCACGCTTTCGTCATAGGCGTCATGGTAGTGATGGATGCTCACTCGGTGCGGGGCGATCATGCACCGCGAGAAATCGACCACCCAGCAACTGTCAACGGCTGTGCTCAAATAACCGTAGACACCGTCGCTGGATAGACGAATGCACGAATTAGCCTGGGTGCCGTCGTCATCGTTGACCAAAATGATCTTGTCCGCGAAATAATTGATATTTCTGCCGTCAGGTCCTTGCAGGACTAAGCTCCAGCCTTCGGCTCCCATGCGGAATTCACCGTTGTTTTCGAAGGTGGCGATCCAGTTGTTGGCGAGTGTGATTTGATGTTTATTCATGGGTGCTCATGTAAACCGAAGGGCCGCAAAGTAATGGGTATAGTTTCTGCCTAAAACTAGAGAACCCAAGAGTCATGTTTATGAAGGCGATTAGATTGTAAGATGATCGCGTCTATGTAAAATGAAACTGTGATCTGTACCCGACATTGTCGGTAATGCCTGAATGCAATACTGTCTATAAAAGTGTCAGTGAGCGCATTGCACTATACTGCGCCGTCATTATTGTATGCCTTAATATTGGCTATACTAATATTTTTTGCTTGGCATGTGACTGCACAGTTATTTTCAAATTTAATTGTGACTTTGTAGTCTGAGGATTTTCCCTCGATTGTTAAGGTGGTGGTGCCGCTGAAGTTGAAATTCTCTACATTAAAATTTTCTATGTCTACTATGTAGAGCTGAAACTCATACTCGTTGTAATTCTTTGTCAGCCACTTTTTAGGGGCTGCTTGCTCTATTTTGCTGGATAATTTTATGCATATAGAGTTTCCGTCCAGCATTACGTATGACGTACGCATGCTTGAGGGGGAATATGTTTCTCCGAAAATCGACGTCCACTGCTTTTTGTTCGATATTGATGATATCCACATTCTAAATTGCTCGAAATATGTAGTGGGCTTTACCAGGTGCTTTGCCTGTTCTAGAGTTTTTAATTGGTCGTTGATTGAAGTGGTAAGAGGGCGACGGATCGATTTTTAATCCCTTTTAAATCGAGAGGAAAGCGAACCGTTAAATAAATCTGTCCCCTTAACCCACTAATTTAATGCGGTATTTATGGAGATAGAAGAATTTTAGATTTTGAATTGTTTTAAATATCTATCCTCAGCTATGCTGAAGTCGTGATCTGCAGGTTTCTCAAAGTTGTTCAAGATTAAGAGTGCATCCCTTGAGTCTTAATCGTTTAATTTCCTCATCAAATGTGTACTTTGGCAGATCCTTGTTTTTTAAATCATATTGCTGCCTAAGCAGACGAAATAGTTTTCCTATATTTTTCTTGCTTCTCTCGTCAAGACTTTCGATTAGGTCGTAACTATTGCTCGATAAAAAGGCTATTTTGTTTTTAAGTGTGTAGTAGGCGCTTATGTTGGAGAATAATCCTTCGGCATCTGAATAATCTTCCTTTAAGTATTCTGCATAATCTTCAAATATCGATGTAAGTAAGTTTTGTGCGGCTTTCTGGTTCTTTAAAACGCTGCATATTTCCTGCCAGTTACTAATAGAAAGATGGTCTCCCCAGTCTGAGTCTCGAGCAAAATATTGTCCATTTCCTTTAAAGAAATCAGATGTCTCGTGAAGGTCTAAAGCAGTTTCAAAAGTGGTCTTCATTGAAGCTTTTCCCAGTCATCGAATTTTTGCAATGAAAAAGGGGCCGGATTTATTTTCTGAAAAGAAGGCCAAAGGGAGGGCGTTCAATCCCTTTTGATCAAAAAGTGGCAAGCTGAAGCAGTATAGGTATGCTCAGTTTTTTGGTGAGTGATTTCACCAGAAATAGAAATCCATTATTTTTTATAAATTGAAAGCGTTTATGTGTTTATGTCATTCAGTTATGTTGAGTTGCCATTTTTATCGAATAAAGAGTGGTTTTTTTCGATATTCTTTGAGTTGAGTATTAAATATGGATTTGTAGTTTTTATCAATTTATATATTTCTGGAAAAAATTCAGAAGTAAAAAAACAATCCAGTATCATGTTTTATTGCTGATTCATTAAGCTTTAAGATTTTGTTTATTATTTCAGTGTTGGTGGTTTTTAATGCTTCTTGGAATATGTTGAGGGATGTTTGTAATTCTGAGGTTCCTTGTATTTTTTCGTCTTCGTACTCGTCTATAAGTATTCCTAGTGTTGAGTAAATTTTTTCAATTGCTCCGGTCTTTACAAGGATTGAGAATTCATCTTCGGAAAGAAAAATTTCTTCCAGATCTCCCGGTAAACATGCATCAAAGTCTAATCGATTCATTGCTTCCACGGTTACTGGCACTGAAATTGTTTTCACTTCTATGGTTCCTTGTTAAAGTGCGTAACTTCGTTGTATTCGCTTCGCGATCTGCCTGTTTGCTTTCCGTTCGGAAGCGTTTTGTTGCTAGGTACAATTAAGTCAAGGTTCAGATATTTACGTTTTCCGTGAAGTGAGGGGTCGTAAACTCTAAAATAGTTTCCATTCATGTCTTCTACTACTTCTACTCCGTCTTGAGGGTTTTTGTATATTTTCTTACTCTAAATAGTTTGCTAATTATAAGGTTGTTGCCGGCGAATTTTTCCGCAGCATTATTTAAATTTGCTTTAGAAAAAGGGGGCGGATTTATTTTCTGAAAAGGGGCCAAAGGAGAGCTTCAGTCTCTTTTGATCAAAAAGTGGCAAGCTCGAAATAAATCCGCCACCATTTTCGTTGTCCCATTTTCGTTTTTGTGATTTTTCTAAGGGGGGCGGCGGCGAAAACTGAGTGCAACACCTGACCTTTCCGGTACGGTGCTGTCCCTATGTCTTATTCCGAACTCAGCGTTGAAGAGCGCGCCACCATTCAAATCGGTCATGCCCAAGGTTTCAGC
>NZ_JASCPO010000167.1:0-12946 GCF_029960145.1 Pseudomonas sp. PS01299
GCGGTGGGTCAGCAGTAATGATGGCGACTGATACACCGCTTTCGCGAGCAAGCCCGCTCCCACAGGGTCAAGCAGTGCGCCTATAATCCAAAGCTTGCTAACGATCGAGACCGGTATGACAGCCATCCACATCAAGTTCCCTGCCCTTACCCTCAAGGCCGGCCCACGGGCCATGGCGCGCATTCGTGCCCAAGGCCTGAACGCCGCTGACGTCGGCACCCTGCCCGGTGCGGCCGGCGGGCCGAAGGCATTGGGGATTCAAGGGCTGGATCTGGCGTTGTTCGGTGAGTGGCTGCCGAGCGCGCCGCGTGAGCGCTCGCTGATCGGCGCGTCGGTCGGTTCCTGGCGCTTCGCCAGCGCCTGTCTGCCGGACGCCGCTGAAGGCATCCGCCGCCTCGGTCAGTTGTACGCCGAGCAGAACTTCAACAAAGGCGTGACCATGGCCGAGATCAGCCAGAGCTCGCAGCGCATGCTCAATGACCTGCTCGACGGCCGCGACGCCAGCATCCTCAACAACGCCGACTACCGCCTGAACATCATGGTGGTGAAAAGCCACGGACGCCTGGCCGACGATCATCGTGGCCGCCTCGGTCTGGCGCTGGGCTCGGTGATTGCCGATAACCTGCGCGGTCGCGCGCGGCTGTCGCGGCACTTCGAACGCCTGATCATTCACGACCCGCGCCTTGCCCCGCCGTTGAATGCGCTGAATGACTTTCCGTCGCGCTTCGTCGCCCTCGACGCCGGCAATCTGCGCCAGGCGCTGCTGGCCTCGGGATCGATCCCGATGGTCATGGAAGGCGTGCGCGACCTGCCGGGCGCCGGTACCGGCACGTTCCGCGACGGCGGGCTGCTCGACTATCACCTCGACCTGCCCTACAGCGGCGACGGCATCGTGCTCTATCCGCACTTCACCGACCGGGTGATTCCCGGCTGGTTCGACAAGACCCTGCCGTGGCGCCGTGCCTCGGTGGAGCGCTTGCAGGACGTGCTGTTGCTCGCACCATCGAAGGAATATCTGGCGCGCCTGCCCTACGGCAAACTTCCCGACCGTAACGACTTCAAGCGCTTCATGGGCGATGCGCCGAGTCGGCAGAAATACTGGCACGCGGCGATGGACGAAAGCCGCCGTCTCGGCGACGAGTTTCTCGAACTGGCGGCCAACGGTCGCCTCGCCGAACGCTTGCTGACCCTTTAGTCAGTGTTTTCCCGCATCGCCAAACACAAGCTGGTAAACTCGCCGCCTGCCCGAATCGCTGCGGCGAACGCCACCTGAACAGAGCCGAAAATACTGTGGAAATTTTCAAAGAGTTTACTTTCGAATCCGCCCACCGCCTGCCGCACGTACCGGACGGCCACAAGTGCGGACGCCTGCACGGTCACTCGTTCAAGGTGGCGATTCACCTGAGCGGCGACCTCGATCCGCACACCGGCTGGATCCGCGATTTCTCCGAGATCAAGGCGATTTTCAAGCCGCTGTACGAGCGTCTGGACCACAACTACCTGAACGACATTCCCGGCCTGGAAAACCCGACCAGCGAAGTCCTGGCCAAATTCATCTGGAATGAAATGAAGCCCCTGCTGCCGGAACTCAGCGCGATCCGCATTCACGAGACCTGCACCAGCGGTTGCATCTATCGCGGTGAGTGACCTGATCCAGAGATCACCGAAAAACCTGTGGGAGCGGGCTTGCTCGCGAATGCGCTCTGCCAGTCACACCAATGTTGACTGACACCATGTCTTCGCGAGCAGGCTCGCTCCCACAGGGATAGGCGGCGTGTCAGTCAACGAATAAACAGCCTTCACGGCTGTTTTTTTATGCCTATGCTTTTTGGCTCAACCCCGCCAAGAGGACAGGCCGATGACGGACTGGCTGCTGGATCAGGTCTTCGATTTCGATGGGCATCCCATACGCCACGCCGTGCGCGGTGACGGCCCGCCGCTGGTGTTCGTGCATGGCACGCCGTTTTCATCGTATGTGTGGCACCGCATCGCGCCGCATTTTTTCGCCAGTCACCGGGTGCATTATTTCGACCTGCTGGGCTACGGTCGCTCCGCACAACCGGACGCCGACGTTTCCCTCGGCGTACAGAATCAACTTCTCGCGCAGTTGCTCGATCACTGGAACATCCAGCGCCCGGACGTGGTCGCCCACGACTTCGGCGGTGCCACCGCACTGCGCACGCACTTGCTCAATGGCAGGGACTACCGCAGCCTGACGCTGATCGATCCGGTGGCGCTGACGCCATGGGGATCGCCGTTCGTGCAGCATGTGCGCCAGCATGAAACGGCGTTCAGCGGCCTGCCGGACTACATCCAGCGCGCGATCGTCCCGACCTACATTCGCGGGGCGATTCACCGCGACATCCCCGACGCTGAACTGGCGCCCTACGTGCAACCGTGGCTCGGCGATCCGGGGCAAGCGGCGTTCTATCGGCAGATCGCGCAGATGGACGAGCGCTACACCCGCGAGGCCGAACCGCTGTACCCGAGCATCCGCTGCCCGGTGCAGATTCTCTGGGGCGAAGCCGATCAGTGGATTCCCATCGAGCGGGGTCGGGCGTTGCACCAGATGATTCCTGGCGCGCTATTTCACTCCATCGCCAACGCCGGCCACCTGATCCAGGAAGATGCCCCGGAAGCGATCATCGCCGCATTGCTGCGATTTCTTTGACGCGCGGCGTCCGCGTCCCGGAATGGCGCAAGTGCACAAAGTCAAAACCACTCATATAGAGTCGCTAAATGCCGAAAAAACAGTGTTCCAAGATGCAACATCAACGCACCAATTTCATGCCTATCCCTGCGCATGTGCGAATCAAAATCCCAGCTTTCGATTGTGTCAAAAAGCATTAACTTCACCATTTAGAGCCAACCCTTCAATCCATGTATGAAGCCCCCGTTTAATGACATGCCGAGATTTAGACGTCCCTGACTTTTCAAGAATATCTTTCAATATGGGTGAATGAGTAACAACCCAAATCTGCGATCGCTTGCTGGCAGAACTAATCAAACCAGCCAACGACCTGAGCATATCGGGATGCAAACTGTTGTCAGGTTCATTCAAAACAATGAATGGAGGCAAAGAACTGGATGTCAGCGCAACAGCTAGGCAAATATATTGCAAAGTACCATCAGACAGTTCCCACGCATTGCTCGTGCGATTACTTTGAGGAAAGCGAAGTCCAAAAGAAACGGTACGTTCCGGCCTGGAAATTTCCAAAATCGCCCCTCCGAATGTATCCGCAATCAACTCTTCAACAACATCGAGATCTTGAACTATATATTTCTGCGTCGCCAGAACCGCAGCGAGATTTGCTCCAGACGAATGAAGTACGGTGTCACTAACTGCGTAGCAAGGCTTGCGAATGGGCGACTCAATATCAGTCCTGAAACCGTGATAAAAACGCCACCCCATAATTTCATGTTTGATACGTAACACCTCTGGAAAACGCTCTGCATCCGTGAGAGAGCTTAATGCCGTCGCAGAGGGGAATAGTCGAATAGCATTCGACATGTCGAGAACGGCCATTTCTCGATCCATAACCTTCAAGAAACCATTTTCTCGGAACATCAGAGTATGACTTTTCCGTCCATTATGAAAAATAAGTTTTTCGGTTTTTATTTGAGGTTCAAACTCAAAACCATCGCCCAATACAATCTTTTCTCCAAAAGCGGTTTTTTGCGGCACAAGTCCCGCTGTGATTCCGTAACTGTAATAGCCATCATCATCTGAAAAAATCGAGAAACGCACTTCAAAAATAATTTTTGAACGCTCGGCATTGCGCTTTGAACTCTCCGAAAGGATCGACTGCATGCCACCCTCCCGAACGATAAACCTCGAAAACTCTCCCGTTGCAGCGGCCTGCACGAGCTTGAGTGCATTATATAAATTAGTTTTCCCAACTCCATTTGCACCATGAAAAATATTCAAACCATCAAGATTCAAAAACACATCATCAACAGAGCGGTACCCTTTAATTGAAACAGACAATATTCTCACAATTAAAGCTCCTCACAAAATTCGCCATTAAACGAGACCACTCGATCAGCCAACTTTAATATCGACTCTCGATGAGCAACAATGATCACAATATTAGACGCATTATATTTTTTGATATTTGAGATCACTGTTCGCTCAGCAACCTCATCAAGGAACGCCGTGCTCTCGTCAAAAACGACGACCTTATGGTCTCGCAAAAAACTTCTTGCCAAGGCAAGACGTTGACGCTCGCCTCCCGACAACATTAACCCCCTGTCTCCAATTTCCGTATCCAGCCCGGATGGCAAGCCTTTTAGGAATCCACCAAGGTCAGCAAGTTTTAAAACTGCTTCTAATCTTTCATCAGGTGCATTTTGATCAGCGATTCTTAGATTAAATCTTAACGACCCGTTGAATAAACCAACCTCTTGGGATACGAAAGAAAACCTAGAATAGAAGTCTTGATCAGACAAATTTTCTATCGCAACACCACCATATTTGATTAAACCAGAAGAGGGTGTATAGAGCCGCATCAGCAACTTGACAATTGTCGACTTACCCACACCAGATGGACCGGTGATCGCAATTACTTCACCTGGAATAAATCGGATTGACAAATCGTGCAGCACCTTTTCTGTAGGTCGCTCAGGGTAAGAAAAGCGAACATTAGAAAACTCCAGGTGATGACTAATATTCGCAAGCTGATTACCTTTTCCAACATGCCGAACTTCACAAGCGTCGAGATGTTTTAGTAAGGGTGCAAAGCCACCAAGTGATTCAATCATGCTACCAATACTTTTCAAAAGAGCATCGTAGGGCTGACACACCTGAAACATATAAGCTGCAACCATTACAAAATGACCAACACTTATCTCTTCGGAAAGCAACCTTAGTGAAGACTCATAAAGAACAACAAAAAAAACAATCGAAAAAATACATACCCTAAAAACTTCTAGATAAGTACTTTTCCTATAAAAACCCAACCAAGACTGATAAACACCTTCTTGATCTTCACGAAAAAAACGCAACAGAAATTCATCGGCCAAATATATACGTATCGTCTCAATATTCGAAACAATTCCATGAATGGCTTTTGAACTTCCCATCTCTTTTAATATCACAACCTTGAACAACTCTGACAAGCGCCCGATCATTGAAGAGCTAAGAATTGCATACGTAAAAACATATAAAAAAATCATGAACATTACGAAAAAATCTTTAAAAAAACCCAACACAACTAACGATACGAGTATTTGAACGATAGCGGGTAGTACACTAACCAGCATTGATCGAATTGTGTTATCCATACTCGCCGAAGCACATTGCAGGACCTGCGCCAGCTGCGCCGGGCCTTTTATAAGGCTCTCACATGCAGACAAACGAATAGATCTCTTAATGAACATCTCGCCAAGATTTATATTCACCCGCTGGATAAACATCATTGTCATTACATCAGACAAATGAGAAAACACCTGAGATATAAAAACAACGCCAACTACCAAACTCAAAAACATCAAAAACTGCTCATGATTACCTGATGCAACCGCAAGCATCCTCTGCAAAAATAAAGGTACGAGACCAAAACCTATCGCGGTAAGGAAAATCAAAACTACTAAAAAGGCCAAACGACTTACGTCTTTTGATTTCATGGACAACTTCAATAGCGTATAAGTATCAACAAATCCTTTGACATTCATTTGGACACTTCCCGAAAAATCAGCTTAAACAGTTCATGAGGCAACAGAGGAAAAGATTGGTCACCTGTCATTAAAGAATTCAGGGCCAGTTGCTCTCCGGCACACCCTTTCATCAGACCACACCCTAAAGTAGACGCCCCCTGAATCGACCAATACTTATTTTCTAAATCGACGTTCAAAGCTTTCTTGAATAGTCGCTGATAAATTAACTCTACCCCCAACACTCCGTTTGAAATTGAGAAATTTTCTTTACCGCCCGAAGCTTTGAAATTCTTCTCGAACATCGCTCGAACGTTGTGCTCCTGCAAAAACCTGTCAAGTACATCGATATTAAAATGTCTTCTTAAAAAATCGAACACATAAATAATTCCCGCGCCTCCATGCGCCCATCCAAACTCATTTTGAAGCTCTATGCTTCGAGGCTTATGTCTTAAATCTGGCCAATTGCCAAGTTGCGGCTCAAAGCAGTTGATTTCCGACGTAATTACGCCTTTTATCAATGGAAGGACCGTTTCATCAGATATATCAAAAACCATCGCATATACAGCGATCGAATAAGCGATACCTGCTTGTCCATGCGAAAGCCCACATAATATTTTTTTAGGATGCATTGAGATATTACTAGGGAATAGTATCTGTTCACCGTCTAATTCAGATCTCGCGACTAACGCCTCGAATAGTGATCTAGAAATATCTTGCCACTCCTCCTTCTTTGACAATTGAAAATAACAGCTGGCGACTACCAAAGCTCCAGCAAGACCATAGATCAAGCCCGAACCTAGATTTTTATATTCTTCAGAATAAAAAGCCGCAACAATTTTATCGGTTGCAGTTGAAAGAAAGGAGGGATTTCCATCTATAAAAATTGGCGCTATAGAACTTAACCCACCGACATATGCTCCACCTATTGGAGACGACGATAGCAACTCATCACCTAAAATCATTTCAAAATATGCAAACAAAAATTCCTTATTCTCCGATTTTGATTCGAATAATCTCCCAGTAGCAGCGAGATAACCAAGCCCACCCGAACCTGAAAACAAATCAAACCCCACGGTAGTTAACTCGAGATAGCTTTCACACCTACTAGTAAATATTAAAGGAGGAGACCGAGTATCAATCATGTGTTTAGCAGTTACATTTACTGCAGAAGGCATTTTTTTTAGAGTCAAGAAACTAGGATCTTCTTCCTCAAAACCATGAACTTGATTAAACCTACAGTTCAATTCGACTATTTTTTCCGCCTCTCGGTATACGCACTTTAAAAATTTAATCTCGTTGCCAAACCCCTCATTCACTATGCGATGTAAATTATCCTTCACACTGTCGTATCCGTTTACATAATTAATCAACTTAATACTTTCAGCCGCATGAGTTGAACAAACAGCAAGATCTTTCGCACAAGAAGTAAATCTAGGAACATCCCCAAAAAAGCAAGATTCAACCTCCGCCTTTAAGAGAGCGGAGTCGGCCCGATGATCTTCGACTGATCCGAGGCAAGACTCGATATATTTTTTTCTATCCTGGTTATTTTTTAGAAACCGCGGATGATAGGAAGCCTCAATCACCAAGCAATAGTTAGCGGTATCTCTCAAGATTATTCTATTTCTTAGATTAGAAGTTTGATTCAAAAAATCTACAAAACGCTTATATTCATAAATTATGACCTTGTAGCACTCAACACAACCTGCAACGATATGTTCAATATAGTCTATTGGATTCTGTACCTCACCATTAAACACCACCGCATTTGGATTTGTGTTTAATGATGCTTTTCTAACGGCTTGTTTTCGAAATATATTTCCTATGCCCGCGTGCTCGGTGTCGGCAAGTCCATCTGTGTACTTAATAACATTCGGCACAAGCCCTGTTCTAGGTATTCCCAAACGCGGCGCATCAACATAGACATGATGAAATACTGCCTCCAAGTCGACCGGAACGGGGTTTCCATGATGAGTTACGATATTTTCATAATGGAGGTCGGTAATTCCTAACGACGCAGCCGCAGCAATCAAATAACCTGCCAATCTATAGTAATTCTCTACCTCCGCTTTGCTTTTCAAAGGAGCCTGATCACACCACTTCACCCACCCGAAACCTTGCCCCGATAGGTATTCTGGAAACTCCCAGCCGCGAATACCACATTGTTCATTGAAAAAAACTCCAAGAAACTCGCTTGTTTTCTTTTCCAACTCCAAATCACGCAACTTCAAGGCAAAAGCAGGGCATCCTTGAACATAAAAAAGGGCTACGTTTTTATTTCCATCGTGACTCTCGTCTCCCAGCAAAAACACATCACTCACTTCATGAGGAGCATCCAAAAAACCACTACGCAGCAATTCTGGAAGCGACTCTAAAAAACACTCTTTAACTAATGAGAAATTCTCTAATTCATCCACAAAAAGTTTATCAAGCAAGTACCTCAGCGACTCGTACTTTCTCAAAAACTCGAGATACAATTCATCCTGCTCTAAAAAATCCTCGTAGGTCATCCTGACCCCAAGGTTTTCATTAACATGTGACACCTCTGCCTCGATGGATTGGCGAACATAGCTTTCCACCTTATTTGCTACGTGTATAGCAAAGGCATTAGCCAACTTCTTATCAATCAGACAAGCAAGATCAAACCTCTTACTCTCATACAGGCTATTTAAAAAATCATTCACTAAAATCCTGTGTGAACCAGAATAAGTCGCCATAGAATCAACCATCGACAAATCACTCATTAACACTTCCTTATGTCAATTGAAATGCCGCCTTGAGGCGGCACATACCTAGTTAAAAACGACTACATTGGCTCTGGATACCAGTCCATAACAGGTGCCACTTTTTATTGATTTCGGAGAGTAAGAAGCATAGCAACACCGACCGAAACATTGAGTACAATTACTTGTTGCTGCCCCCGTATGTACTGGCCTAGTCAGTTCCATTCCCGGGGGAGTGTTCTCAACTTGCATAAGAAGTGGATCTACGTACTTTTCCCCAAAGACAGCGCTCATCATAACGCCGTCTGCCCGAATAACATCTTTAATAGTTTCAATATCAACGTTTCGAATATTCATCTCACATCCTTGTATCGCCATTAGAATTTTCTGAAAAATCGTGAATCACTTGCACTTATAGATATATTGGATCAAGCCTTTACGGTCAATAAATTAAAGGCAGGAATAAGACTAATATTGTGTAGGATTATTCCAGCAAGCCCATGGGAGCAATCCATATTTAATCCAAAATATGAAGATTTTCACACAAACAATAAATTCGTTAGAAAACGACATTCCTACTGATCTAATACTTAGATGCTCAACAATCAATAACTTAGACATCTTCAAACATTGGGACGGACGCTACTCAAACCTGGCACGACCACTGCAACCCAACCCGCGTCCCCCCTCTTCAGCAAGGAACGCCCCATGACGCAGAACGATCCCGGCAACGACTACCCCCTAAGCGAAGTCCCGATGCATGCGCGAAAAGGCCTGGCCTCGACCGCCATGGTGTTGCTCGGTTTCACGTTTTTCACCGCAACCATGTTCGCCGGCGGCAAGCTCGGAGTGGCGTTCAGTTTTGGCGAGATGATGGCGGTGATCATCGTCGGCAACCTGCTGCTCGGTCTGTATGCGGCAGGCCTCGGTTATATCGCCTTCAAGAGCGGGCTTAATTCGGTGCTGATGGGGCGGTTCTGTTTTGGCGAAGTCGGCAGCAAGCTCAGCGACCTGATCCTCGGTTTCACCCAGATCGGCTGGTACGCCTGGGGCACTGCGACCGCCGCCGTGGTGCTCGGCAAATACTTCGATCTGGGGCAAGGCACAGTGCTCGGCTTGATGGTGCTGTTCGGCCTGGTGTTCTGCGCCACGGCGTATATCGGTTATCGCGGCCTGGAGATCCTGTCGTACATCGCGGTGCCGGCGATGATGTTGCTGCTGATGCTGTCGATGTGGGTCGCGACGGTAAAAGTCGGTGGCCTCGATGGTTTGCTCAGCGTGGTGCCGACGGGTTCGCTGGACTGGTCGACCGCGATCACGCTGGTGTTCGGCACCTTCGTCAGCGGCGCGACCCAGGCGACCAACTGGACACGCTTCTCGCGCTCGGCACGGGTTGCCGTGCTGGCGAGCCTGATCGGATTTTTCATCGGCAATGGCTTGATGGTGTTGATCGGTGCCTACGGCGCGATCGTCTATCAGCAGCCCGACGTGGTTGAAGTGTTGCTGCTGCAAGGTTTCGCCATGGCCGCAATGGCCATGCTGCTACTGAATATCTGGAGCACCCAGGACAACACCATCTACAACTTCGCCGTCGCCGGCTGCAACCTGCTGCGCACCGGCCGACGCAAAACCGTGACCCTGGCCGGCGCGGTAATCGGCACCCTGCTCGCCCTGCTGGGCATGTACGACATGCTGGTGCCGTACCTGATTCTGCTGGGCACGGTGATTCCGCCGATTGGCGGGGTGATCATGGCCGACTTTTTCTTCCGCTGGCGCGGGCGCTATCCGCGTCTGGCCGACGCACGGTTGCCGGCGTTCAACTGGCCGGGACTGGGGGCTTACGCGGTCGGCACGCTCACTGCGTTCCACTCGCACTGGGTCGCGCCGCTGGTAGGGATTGCCGCCGCCGCGCTAACGTATGTCATCGTCACCAGCCTGCTCGGCGCCCGTCGCGCCAGTGCGCCACTACCAGACCTATAAGAAGGATTCGCCTGATGCACATCATCAACGCCCGACTGCGCAACCAGGACGGTTTGCACGAATTGCACCTGGAAGACGGCCTGATCCGCAGCATCGGCCGCCAGACCGAAGCCCCGACCCTCAACCCCGGCGACCTCGACGCCGGCGGCAATCTGGTGGTGCCGCCCTTCGTCGAGCCGCACATCCACCTCGACGCCACGCTGACCGCTGGCGAGCCGCGCTGGAACATGAGCGGCACGCTGTTCGAGGGCATCGAGTGCTGGGGTGAGCGCAAAGTCACCATCACCGAAGAAGACACCAAGACCCGCGCGAAAAAGACCATCCAGGCCCTGGCCGCACACGGCATCCAGCACGTGCGCACCCACGTCGACGTCACCGATCCGCAACTCACCGCGCTCAAGGCGATGCTCGAAGTGCGCGAAGAATCCCGGCACCTGATCGATCTGCAAATCGTCGCGTTCCCCCAGGAAGGCATCGAGTCGTACCGCAACGGTCGCGAGCTGATGGAAGAAGCGATTCGCATGGGCGCCGACGTGGTCGGCGGCATTCCGCATTTCGAGTACACCCGTGATCAGGGCGTCAGTTCAGTGAAGTTTCTGATGGATCTGGCCGAGCGCACCGGGTGCCTGGTCGATGTGCATTGCGACGAGACCGACGACCCGCACTCGCGCTTTCTTGAGGTGCTCGCCGAAGAGGCGCGCAGCCGCGACATGGGTGCGCGGGTCACCGCCAGCCACACCACGGCAATGGGTTCTTACGACAATGCCTACTGCGCCAAACTATTCCGCCTGCTCGGGCATTCCGGGATCAGTTTCGTCTCGTGCCCGACCGAAAGCATTCACCTGCAGGGGCGCTTCGACAACTTCCCGAAACGCCGTGGCGTGACTCGCGTGAATGAATTGCTTGAGGCCGGGATGAACGTGTGTTTCGGCCAGGACTCGATCGTCGATCCTTGGTATCCGCTGGGCAACGGCAACATCCTGCGGGTGCTGGAAGCCGGGTTGCACATCTGCCACATGCTCGGTTACCGCAACCTGCAGAACGCGCTGGATCTGGTTACCGATAACAGCGCCAAGGCCATGCACCTGGGCGAGCGTTATGGCCTGGAACAGGGGCGCCCGGCGAACCTGCTGATTTTGTCGGCGGACAGCGACTACGAAGTGATCCGCAGCCAGGGCCTGCCGCTGTATTCGATTCGTGGCGGCAAGGTGCTGATGCAGCGGCAGATGCCGGTGGTGGCGTTCAGCGGCGGACAAATCTGAAACTTTTGTCAGGCTGATGGCCTCATCGCTGGCAAGCCAGCTCCCACAGTATCCAGCAGTGAACGCGTGATTTGTGTTCACCATATAACTCTGTGGGAGCTGGCTTGCCAGCGGAGGCGATTGCCGCTTCAGTCGATCAATCGAGCCGTACCAAACAGCCTGACCCGCACCAATTCGCCCTGCTCTTCTTCGAGCAACACCGGCGCCGTCCCGCCCGGCATGACGACGTGCACTTCGCCGCTCGCCACCCAACCCACCGCCCATGCGGCACACGCCACCGCACTGGCGCTGGTGCCGGAGGACGCTGTCGGCCCTTCGCCACGCTCGAATACTCGGGCGACGATGCGCTGCGCTGACTCAAGCGCGGCCCATTGCAGATTGATGCCCGCCGGGCATGGCTGGCCGGCGCCGGTCGGCATCGCGTAGGCGATTCGGGTCAGGCCTTCAGCCCAGGGCGATTCGCGCATTTGTGAGTTGCTCGGCAGATCGGCGACGTCGCTCAACAACGTCACGCAATGCGGATTGCCGATGCGCACGAACTGGCTGTGCTGCCACGCGGGATCGAGCTGCGCCAATGGTTTTACATGGCTCACTTCATGACCATTGAATTCGCGGTTTTCAACATTCCGGGCGGTCACCGCTGAAGGCCCGAAGCCCGGTTGACCGAGATCCAGCCAGAAGCCGTGAACGCCTTCGACTGCAGCTGGTTTCACCGAAGTTTCCACGGCGTCGCCCTTGTCGTGATGCACTCGCAGCGACGCCCCTTCCGCCGGCATCAGCCCCTGCTCCAGCAACGACTGGGAAAAGATCGTCAGGCCGTTGCCACTGCGCTCGGCCAAGGTGCCGTCGGTGTTGACGATCAGCACGTCGAACGGCGCTGCCGACTGAAACGGGCCGATCAACAGACCATCGCTGCGGTGCGATTTGCTCCCCGCCGGACGCTGGCCCTCCGGCCAGTCGCAGCACAGCGCAATGGCGGCCTGACTCCATGCCTGTCTCGACACAGCACACTGCGCGGCACCGACCGGCAAATCGATCCCCGCCTCACGAAGTGCCTGGGGCGAAATCACCCCGTAAATATTGCCCCGCGCATCGTAGAACTGCGTCATCACCGGCCTCACTCACCTTGTCGAAGCCATCACTGTAAACCGCGATCCCCTGTAGGAGTGAGCCTGCTCGCGATGGCGGTTTGTCAGCGGCCATATTCATTGCCTGAACCACCGCAATCGCGAGCAAGCCCGCTCCCACAGGGTTCTGCACAGAACGGGCATTTGTGAACACCGGTCATCCAATGTGGGAGCGAGCTTGCTCGCGAAGGCTGCGTAT
>NZ_JASCPO010000168.1:0-12799 GCF_029960145.1 Pseudomonas sp. PS01299
GCTCGCGATAGCGGTGTATCTGCCAACATCTTCATAGACTGACATACCGCTATCGCGAGCAGGCTCACTCCTACAATGGATTTGTGCGATGGCCAAGAAATCCTTGCATGCAGCAATAAGGAACAAGCAATGAACGATCAACACTGGGGCCCATCCATCAGTGCCGATATCGTGGTCATCGGCGGCGGCACCGCCGGCATCGGCTTCGTCGCCAGTCTGCTCAAGCGTGATCCCACTCTTAAAGTCACTGTGATCGAGCCAAGCGCCCAGCACTACTACCAACCGGCGTGGACGCTGGTCGGCGGTGGCGCCTACGACGTCAAGGACACCGTGCGGCCGATGAGCAAAGTGATGCCGCGTCAGGCCACCTGGATTCAGGCGGCGGTGACCGGTATCGATCCCGATCTGCGCCAGTTGACCCTCAACGATCAGCGCACCGTCACTTACCAAAACCTGATCGTCTGCCCCGGCCTGCGGCTGGCCTGGGAGAAGATCGAAGGCCTGCAGGAAAGCCTCGGTCAGCATGGCGTGACCTCCAACTACAGCTATCAGCACTCGCAGTACACCTGGGATCAAGTGCAGAAACTGCGCGGCGGCAAGGCGTTGTTCACGCAGCCGGCGATGCCGATCAAATGCGCCGGCGCGCCGCAGAAGGCGTTGTACCTGTCGTGCGATCACTGGCGTAAAACCGGCGTCCTGAACAAGGTCGAGGTTGAATTCAACCTGGCCGGCGCCGCGTTGTTCGGTGTCGCGACCTTCGTCCCGCCACTGATGAAGTACATCGAAAAGTACAACGCGCAACTGGCCTTCAGCTCCAACCTGGTCAAGGTCGACGGCCCGGCGAAAACCGCGTGGTTCGAGATCAAGGACGCCGACGGCAACCTCACCACACAGGCGAAAACCTTCGATTTGCTGCACGTGGTGCCGCCGCAAGTCTCGCCGGATTTCATCGCCCAGAGCCCGCTGGCCGACGCTGCTGGCTGGTGCGAAGTCAATCCACACAGCCTGCAGCATCCGCGTTACCCCGAGGTGTTCGGCCTCGGTGATATCTGCGGCACCAGCAATGCGAAAACCGCTGCCGCCGTGCGCAAGCAGGTCGTCGTAGTCGCCGAAAACCTCTTGGCCCTGCGCAAGCAACAACCGCTGCCACTGAAGTACGACGGCTACGGTTCGTGCCCGCTGACGGTGGAGAAGGGCAAGGTGATCCTCGCCGAGTTTGGTTACGGCGGAAAGTTGCTGCCGACCTTCGCCCTCGATGCGACCGTGCCGCGCCGCTCGGCGTGGTTCCTCAAGGCGACGCTGCTGCCGTGGTTCTACTGGAACGGCATGCTCAAGGGCCGCGAGTGGCTGACCGGTTTGTCCAAAGTCGACTGAGAATTCCCTATGTTGCTGGCAAGTCTGTTTGGCGTGTTGATGGGGCTGATTCTCGGACTGACCGGGGCGGGCGGCGGGATTCTCGCGGTGCCGGCGCTGGTGCTTGGCCTCGGCTGGAGCATGACCCAGGCCGCGCCCGTGGCGTTGTTCGCCGTCGGCAGTGCGGCGGCAGTGGGCGCGATCGACGGTTTGCGCCATGGGCTGGTGCGCTACCGCGCGGCGCTGCTGATCGCCGCGCTTGGCGCGGTATTTTCGCCACTGGGCATCTATTTTGCGCACCAGTTGCCGGAGAAGATCCTGATGATCCTCTTCAGCCTGCTGATGGTAATGGTGGCCTGGCGCATGCTGCGCCGCGAGCGTGCGCAAACGGGGCCGAGCGACCACGGCCACGCCAGTTGGGGGCAGAAAAACTGCATGCTCAATGAGCAGACCGGGCGTTTCGACTGGACCGCCAAATGCACCGCGACCCTCGCGGCGCTGGGTGCGGTGACCGGCGTGGTCTCGGGCTTGCTCGGCGTCGGCGGTGGCTTCCTGATCGTGCCGGCGTTCAAGCAACTGACCGATGTGCAGATGCGCGGGATTGTCGCGACGTCGCTGATGGTGATCAGCCTGATTTCGGCGATTGGTGTGATCGGCTCGTTTCACGCGGGTGTGCGGATTGATGCTCAGGGCGCGGCGTTTATCGTGGCCAGCATCGTCGGCATGATCATCGGCCGCAAACTGTGCGCGCGGGTGCCAGCGCGGACGTTGCAGGTGGGGTTTGCCAGCGTGTGTCTGGTGGTGGCGGGGTATATGTTGTTGCGTGCCTGAATGTTGGCAGATCAAAAGATCGCAGCCTTCGGCAGCTCCTACAGGAAGCGCATTCCCATGCAGGAGCTGTCGAGTGAAACGAGGCTGCGATCTTTCAGGCTGTTACAACACCAGATGCGGTAGCCACAGGGAAATGGCGGGGATGTAAGTGACCAGCATCAACACCAGAAACAGCACCGCATAAAACGGCAGCAGCGCCTTCACGGTGCTTTCGATACTGACCTTGCCCACCGCCGAACCGACAAACAGCACCGCACCCACCGGCGGTGTTATCAGCCCGATCCCGAGGTTGACCAGCATGATCATGCCGAACTGCACTGGATCGACACCGATGCCGAGAATCACCGGCATCAGGATCGGCGTCAGAATCAGGATCAGCGGCGCCATGTCCATCACCGTGCCGAGCAACAGCAGCATGACGTTGATGCACATCAGGATCACGTAACGGTTGTCCGACAGGGTCAGAAACAGCGTGGTGATTTTCGCCGGAATCTGCATCAGGGTCATGATGTAGCCGAAGCTCGCGGCGAAACCGATCAGGATCATCACGATGGAAATGGTGCGTACCGTGCGGTGCATCAGCTTCGGCAGTTCACGCCACTTGTAATCGCGGTAGATGAACATGGTCACGAAAAACGACCACAACACGGCGATGGCCGCCGATTCCGTGGCGGTGAAAATCCCCGAGAGGATGCCGCCGAGGATGATCACCATCGCCATCAGGCCCCAGAGGGCTTCGCCGACGATTTTCAGCGCCTGGCGCATCGGGATCACTTCACCCTTGGGGTAGTTGCGCTTTTTCGCGAAGATCAGGCACAGCACCATCAGGCAGGCGCTCATCATCAAGCCCGGCACGATGCCGGCCATGAATAGCGAGGCAATCGAAACCGTACCACCGGCGGCCAGGGAGTAGAGCACCGAGTTATGGCTGGGTGGCGTGAGCAGGGCTTGCACCGAGCCGCTGACGGTCACTGCGGTGGAGAAATCCCGTGGATAGCCTTTGCGTTCCATTTCCGGAATCAGCACCGAACCCACCGACGCGGTGTCGGCCACCGAGGAACCGGAGATCGCGCCGAAAAAGGTCGAGGCGACAATGTTGACCAGCGACAGGCCACCACGCACGAAACCCACCAGCACCCCGGCACACGCCACCAAGCGCCGCGACATGCCGCCCTCGGCCATGATCGCGCCGGCCAGGACGAAGAACGGAATGGCCAGCAGCGAGAACTTGTTCACCCCCGACGCGACCTGGATCATCACCGCCTGGAACGGGATGTCGATCCACCACGCACCGATCAGCGCGGCGGCGCCCAGCGCATAGGCGACCGGCATGCCGATCAGGATCAATACGATAAAACTGCCCAGCAGAATCAGAGCGTCCATTAAGCGCCACCTTCACTTTCTTCAACCAGATCGAACTGCACGACCCGCCGTTTGCTCTGGTCACCGAGCAAGAGTTTTTCCAGGACGAAAACCAGCGTCAGCAAGCCGCCCACGGGAATCGGCAGATAGGTCACGCCAACCCGCAGATCGGGCAGGGCCGCCATGAACTGGTTCCAGGTGGACAGGCACAACTTGGCGCCCCAGATGGTCATGAAAATGCAGATCGACGCCATGAGCAGTTGCGAGAATATCGCCGCCGCAGATCTCAGCCGGGGTGGCATGCGGTCGGTGAGCATGGCCACGGCCATGTGCGCACCGGCGCGGTAACTGGCGGCGGCACCGATGAAGGTGAACACCATCATCAGCAGGATCGCCGTGGGCTCTGGCCAGCTCGAACCGGTGCCCAGCACGTAGCGGGCGAACACGCCCCACGGAATCATCAGAGAAATCGCCAGAACGGAAAGGCCGGCGACCCAAATGCACGTCATGTAAATCTTGTCGTTGATACGCAGCAGCAGATTCTTCATCGGGTTCCACCGTAACCGGGCGCGCCTGTGTCATCAGGTGCGCCGGGCCTGGTTAATGAGGACGGAGCGGGAGGCGTTACTGCACGGCTTCGATTTTCTTGATCAGGTCGGCGTACTTCGCACCGTACTTTTCCCGCACCGGTGCGGTGGCGTCGTAGAAGGGTTTCTTGTCGACCTGGATGAACTCGACGCCAGCGGCCTTGAGTTTTTCTTCGCTGGCAGCGGACTTCTTGTCCCACAGCACGCGCTCTTCAGCCTGGGCAGCCTTGGCGGCGGTCTTGACCAGCGCCTGTTGATCCGGGGTGAGTTTTTCCCAGGTGATTTTCGACATCACAATCGGCTCTGGCAGGATCAAGTGACCGGTCAGGCTGTAGAACTTGGCGTTCTGGAAGTGGTTGTGTTCGAGCAGGGTCGGCGGGTTGTTTTCCGCGCCGTCGATCACGCCGGTTTGCAAGGCGCTGAAGATTTCCCCGGTGTCCATGGCGATACCGTTACCGCCCATGGCGTTCATCATGTCGATGAACATCGGGTTGCCTTGCACGCGAATCTTCATGCCCTTGAGGTCTTCGAGCTTACGTACCGGTTTCTTGGTGTAGACGTTGCGCGTGCCGCCGTCCATCCAGGCCAGGGCCACGAGGCCGAATTCGGAGTTGGTGATTTTGTCGAGGATCTCGTCGCCCACTGCGCCGTCGATGACGTTACGCATGTGTTGATGGTCGCGGAAGATGAACGGCATGTTGAACACGTTCACATCCGGCACTACCGGGCCGACGATACCCAGGCTGACGCGAGACAGCTGTACCGCGCCGACTTGCATCTGCTCGATGACTTCCTTTTCTGAGCCCAGCACGCCGCCGGGAAAGTATTGGAAGGTCAGCTCGCCGTTGGTTTCCCGGGTCAGGGTCTTGCCCATGTTTTCTTCGGCCACCACGGTGGGATAACCGGCGGGATGGATGTCAGCGAATTTGAGTTGCAGGGCCTGGGCGGCGCCAGTGAAGGTGAACATCAGCGGGAGTGCAGCGGCCAGCAAGGTGCGTTTGAAGTTCATGGGGGTGAGTCTCCAGTCTTGTTATTGTTGTGTTCAAGGCGCAGCGGTGCAGCAGAGGCGGGTGTTACAGGGAATCGTCGAACAGCGGTTCTTCCAGGCCTTTGACCCCGGGGTTGAGGGCGAACACGCCGCCGGCCAGGGATTGCGGATCGCGGTCGTCGCCGGGGCGAATCGAGGTCACGAAGAGGGTGTCCATGCGGCTGCCGCCGAAGGCACACATCGTCGGTTTCTTCACCGGCACTTCCAGCGAGAAATCGAGGCGGCCGTCCGGGGCAAAACGGTGAATCAGTCCGGCGTCGTTGGCGCAGATCCAGTAGCAGCCTTCGGCATCCACGGCAGCGCCATCCGGCCGGCCGGGGAAGTGGTTCATGTCAACGAAGATCCGCCGATTCGATGGTGTGCCGGTCTCGGTGTCGTAATCGAAGGCCCAGATCAATTGCACGTGCGGATGTGAATCGGACAGGTACATCGTCTTGCCGTCAGGGCTGAAGCCGAGGCCGTTCGGCACGATGAACCCGTCGAGCTGCGCTTCGATCACACCAGACTGCCCGGCGCCGTAGCGGTAGAGCCGGCCTTCGGATGCGTTCAGGCCCATGTTCAGCACCATGCTGCCAGCCCAGAAACGGCCCTGGCGGTCGCAGCGACCGTCGTTGAGGCGCATGTCTGCTCGGCTGTGCTCGACGGTGGCGAGCCATTCGCTGTCGAGGCTGCCATCGCTGTGCGGGTGCAGATGAAAAAAGCCGTTCTCCATGCCGGCAACCCAGCCGCCACCGCTGTGACGGGCGATGCAGGCGAGCATTTGCGGGGTTTTCCAGGCATGCACATGGCCGGTGTCAGCGCTCCAGCGTTGCAGCCCGCCGTTGGCAATATCGACCCAATACAGCGCGTTTTCCTGCGGCACCCAGACCGGGCTTTCGCCCACGGCGTTGCGCGCATCGACGATCAATTCGGCTTGCATACTCATTCCTTTGCGTCGTTGGCAGAGTGTTCAGTCGCCGAAGGGGCCGGCCGCGACGAACGCGCCGCCCTGATAGATCCGCGCCGGGTCATCGGCGGCGGGCATAGGCTGCGCTTCGACTTTTTCGCGGAACACTTCGGAGCTGTCCCTGGCCTCAAAACCGAGGTGACTGGCGAAGCGGTTGTCCCACCAGACGTCCTTGTTGGCGGACATGCCGTAGACCACGGTATGGCCCACGTTTGGCGTGTACAGCGCGCGTTCGAGCAATTGCGTGAGGTCATCGAAGCTCAGCCAGGTGTGCATCATTCGGCGGTTCTGTGGCTCGGGGAACGAGGAGCCGATGCGGATGCTGACGGTCTCGATGCCGTAGCGATCGAAGTAGAAACTGGCCATGTCTTCGCCGTAGGACTTGGACAAGCCGTAGTAGCCGTCGGGGCGGCGGGCGCAGTTGGCGTCGAGCGGCTCGTCCTGTTTGTAGAAGCCGATGACGTGGTTGGAACTGGCGAAGATCACTCGCTTCACACCATGGCGGCGTGCAGCTTCGTAGATGTGAAACACGCCGCAGATGTTGGCGCCGAGGATTTCTTCGAAGGGCCGCTCCACGGAGACACCGCCGAAATGCAGGATTGCGTCGACGCCTTCGACCAGTTGGTGCACGGCGTGTTTGTCGGCAAGGTCGCAGGGGACGATTTCTTCGCGATCATCAATGGCTGGGGCGAGGGCGGCGATGTCCGACAGGCGCAGGACACGGGCATAAGGGCGCATACGTTCGCGCAGGACTTTGCCCAGGCCACCGGCAGCGCCAGTCAGCAGCAGACGGTTGAACGGGGCGCGGGGAGTAGAGGTAGACGTCATGGCAATCCCTTACACGTTGTTATTAGGTTTGTTGTAGGTTGTCGTATGACTGCGCTGAAGTATCGGTAGGGTTTCCGGAACTTGTCAACGCGACTTTTGGGGTAAATGACGGAAGGGACTCATTCACTTTTCAATCACCGCGACGCCTTCGTTGCAATGCAATCCCCCTGTGGGAGCGGGCTTGCTCGCGAAAGCGGTGTGTCATTGAAAGATGAATTGACTGACCCGACGCATTCGCGAGCAAGCTCGCTCCCACAGGGAAACACGGTGTTGCGACTGGCTTTACAACAACGAAATCGGATAGCTGATAAAGACCCGGTTCTCGTCGAACTCATTGGTGCTGAAGTCCCGGCGTATCGTCGCGTTGCGCCATCTCACGTTGAGGTTTTTCAGCGGCCCGCTCTGCACGGTGTATCCCAGTTCCGACTCGCGCCCCCATTCCTTGCCGTCGGTTATCGTCCCGGTGTGCACGTTATCGCCGCTGATGTAGCGGTTCATCAGGGTCAGGCCGGGAATGCCGAGGGCGACAAAGTTGTAGTCATGCCGCAACTGCCAGGAGCGCTCTTTGGCGTTGTCATAACTGGCGTTGTAGCTGTCGTTGGCCAGGGTGCCGCCGCTGGTGCCGTTGACCCGCATCCACGCGTCATCGCCGCTGAGTTTTTGCAGGCCGACATAGAAGGTGTTGCCGCCGTAGCGGGCCGACAGCATGGCAAATGCAGTCTTGTTATCGAGGTCGCCGGCCTGGGCGCTGCCGTCTTCCTTGCCGGTGAAGAAACCGAGGTTGGCGCCCAGCGTCCAGTCGCCCAGCGGCTGGCTGTGGCTGAGGTTGAAATACTGCTGCTGGTAGATGTCGCTGAGTTCGGCGTACCACACGCCGACCAGGGTGCGCTTGTCGTTGAAGGTGTACTCGCCGCCGCCGAAGTTGAAACGGTCGGAGGTGAAGGCGCCGCGGCCGTTCATCGACATGTCTTCCATGCTGGCGTCGTTACGCGGGCTGTTGCCACGGAACTGCCCACCGTAGAGGGTCAGGCCGTTGATTTCGGTGGAGGTGATCTGGCCACCGCGAAAGGTCTGCGGCAACGAGCGGCCATCGTCCGAGCGCAGGATCGGCAGCACCGGCATCCATTCGCCAACCTTCAATTCGGTCTTCGACACCTTGGCCTTCAGCGCCACGCCGAGGCGACCGAAGTTGTCCGCCGGACGCCCGTCATCGTGAATCGGCAACAGTTGCGTACCGCCGGTGCCCTTGCCGCCATCGAGTTTTTGCGAATACATCCCCAGCACATCGAGACCGAAGCCGACGGTGCCTTGGGTGAAGCCGGATTTGGCATCAAGGATGAAGTTTTGCGTCCACTCTTCAGCCTTGCCCTGCGGGTAGTTCGGGTTGACGAAGTTGCGATTGAAGTAGGCGTTGCGCAGGTTCAGCGTGGCTTTGCTGTCTTCGAGGAAGCCTTCGGCGTCGGCGCTCATCGGCAAAACCAGGGCGAGGCTGCTGCAGCCGATCAAACTCAGGGTGGAACACGGGCGGGGGAAGGAAATACGGGACGTGCGAACGGAATTGCAGACGAGTGTGCTCACTGTGACGCTCCCTGTTGTTGTTTTTATTATTTGTCATACGTCGTCGTACAACATGGTTGCGGATAGTTGCGAGGTTTTCCGTAAAAGTCAACAGGGCTTGTTACGATTATTTTGCACGAGGTGGCAGCCCTCCAAATGCTGCGAAGAGGGCTGTTTTCGGCGGGTTTACCGGTTATAGAGCGCCTCTGTGTTGTCGATCAGCGGGTTTTTCTCGGTCAGGACGATCCGGGCGATCTGGTCCTTGCGCATGAATGTCACTTTCGGATGGGACTGCGCATAGCGGATAAAACGTTCCATCGCCTCGACCATCGCCGGGGTGCCGCCGATGCGGTCGTGCAGACTCACCGACATCATCCGCCGCTTGCTCGCGCCTTCCGCGTACAGACGATCAAATTCCAGCACCAATTGCTGATAGAACTGCTCGGCGGAGAAATGCCGACCCTCAATCAACACGATGTCGTTGTTGCGCAAGGTATACGGCACCACGGCGAATTTGCGCCCACGGACCATGGTCACGAACGGTTCGTCGCGGCTGACATCATCGATGTGGTAGGTGAAATTCAGGTCTTGCAGGACCTTCAGCGTGTTGGGGCTGCGCCGCAGCCAGTTGGCGTTGTAGCCCACCGAGCGCTGGCCGGTGAGTTTTTCCACCGCGTTGACACCGTCGCCGATGAACTGTTTTTCCTGGTCGTAACTCATGTTGTAGGAATCGGCCCAGCGCATGCCGTGGGCTGCCAGTTCGTGGCCGCGCTCGGCAATCGCTTTCGCCAGTTCCGGGTGCTTGAGCGCCGCTTCGCCGACCACATGCGAGGTGACCTTGATCCCGGTGCGATCCCACAGATCGAGCATCCGCCACAAGCCTTCCTTGTAGCCATAATCAAACCAGGTCTGCGCCGGCAGATCAGGGTAACCCTTGGGCAATGGGCTGCCGGAAAACGGACTTTCCGCACCTTCGGGCTGGCCGCCGGTTTCGAACTGCATCGACACCGAGATCACCAGTTGCGAGCCGTCCGGCCACGGGCGTTCCTGGGCAAAGGCGAGGGAGGGCAGCAACAGGGCGGCAGCCAGAAGGTTTTTCAGCAGGCGTGGGGAGCGTTGCCAGTGGGGCGTGGTCATAACGGGCACCTTGCAGGTTGAGAAGGGCTGCAAGGGTGGCAGTTGCCCGGCGCGGGAAAAATCCGTTGCGGGCGAGAGGACCTTTAAACAGAATTTACGAATCCACCGCGAACCCTGTGGGGGCGGGCGTGCCCGCGATAACGGTCTGCCAGTCACCCTGTTGCCGAGCCGACTGCCGTCATCGCCGGCAAGCCAGCTCCCACAGGATTGTGGGTTTGCCGCAAGATTTGCGGCAAACTCCCGGCAACACAAGCACAAGGCCTCTCAATGGATCGATACGCCCCGCGCGACTGGCAGCCTCACGAGAAGCCCAGTCTGCCCGGTTCCCCCTCGACGCCGCTGCACTCCAACCCCAAGCGCCTGGCCTATGCGCTGGTCGGGCTGCTGGTGGCGGTGACCGGTGGTTTGGGTAACTCGCTGGTGGTCGCCAACCTGCCTTACCTGCAAGGCGCGCTGGGCGCGACCACGGCGGAGATGGCCTGGCTGCCAGCTGCGTACGTGATGACCAACGTGTCGATGAACCTGCTGCTGGTGAAGTTTCGCCAGCAGTTTGGCCTGCGTGCATTCACCGAAGTGTTTCTGGTGCTGTATGCGCTGGTGACGTTCGGTCATCTGTTCGTCAACGACTTGAGCTCGGCCATCGCGGTGCGGGCGGCGCACGGCATGGTCGGTGCGGCGCTGAGTTCGCTGGGTCTGTATTACATGGTTCAGGCGTTTCCGGCCAAATGGCGGTTGAAGGCGCTGGTGCTGGGCCTCGGCGCCTCGCAACTGGCGCTGCCGCTGGCGCGTCTGTTCTCCGAAGACTTGCTGCAGATTGCCGAATGGCGCGGCCTGTACCTGTTCGAATTGGGCATGGCCTTGCTGTCGCTGGGCTGCGTGCTGCTGCTCAAGTTGCCGCCCGGTGATCGCTTCAAAACCTTCGAGCCGCTGGACTTTCTGACCTTCGCCATTCTCGCCAGCGGCGTGGCGCTGCTCTGCGCGGTGTTGTCGCTGGGGCGGATCGACTGGTGGCTGGAAGCCAACTGGATCGGCTACGCGCTGGCGGCCTCGATTGCCCTGATCCTCGCGGGCCTGGCGATCGAGCACAATCGCAGTAACCCGATGCTGATGACCCGCTGGCTCGGCAGCGGCACGATGATCCGCCTGGCGCTGGCGGTGACCCTGATCCGCATGGTCACCTCGGAACAGTCCACCGGCGCCGTCGGTTTCATGCAGAACCTCAACATGGGTTATGAGCAGTTGCACAGCCTGTATGTGGTGATGCTGATCGGCAGCGTCGCCGGGCTGGCGACCAGCGCACTGACCATCGATCCCAAGCACCTGCTGATGCCGCTGATCATCTCGCTGGCGCTGATGGCCACCGGTTCGGTGATGGACAGTTTTTCCAACAACCTGACCCGTCCGCAAAACCTGTATTTCAGCCAGTTTCTGCTGGCCTTCGGCAGCACGTTTTTTCTGGGACCGACCATGGTGTTCGGCACCCGCAACGTGCTGACCAATCCGCGCAATCTGGTGAGTTTTTCGGTGTTGTTCGGGATCTGCAACAACCTCGGCGGCCTGCTCGGCGCGGCGTTGTTGGGCACGTTCCAGATCGTGCGCGAGAAATTCCATTCCAGTCACCTGGTCGAGCACCTGACGCTGTCCGATCCGCTGGTGGCCGCCCGTGTGCAGAGCGGCGGGTCGGCTTACGGTTCCTTGCTGGCCGACCCGAGCCTGCGCAATCTGGCCGGGATTCGCAGCCTGGCGAATGCCGCGACTCGCGAAGCCAACGTGCTGGCCTATAACGATGTATTCATGCTGATCGCCGTGATTGCGGTGCTGACCATGATCTGGCTGTCCATTCGTGCGCTGTGGCTGATGAGCACCACCAAAGCCGTCGACCCCGCGCCTTCCGTACCTCCTGACGGTGCTTCCAATTCATGACCGAACCGACCACCACAACCACCAATGCCATCGCCGCCACCCCGGAAGGCGTGGCACCGCCGTCCTCGCCGAACACCGAGCCGCGCTCGTTGCGGGTGCGGATCATCTCGTCGCTGGGCTTTGCCGCGATTGCCATCGTCGGTGTGCTGATCGTGCTCTACGCCTGGCAGTTGCCGCCGTTCAGCAGTGCGGTCGAAACCACTGAGAACGCCCTGGTGCGTGGCCAGGTGACGATCATCGGCCCGCAGCTCAGCGGTTACGTGTTCGAGGTGCCGGTGCAGGACTTCCAGTACGTGAAGGCCGGCGACCTGCTGGTGCGGCTGGACGACCGGATTTATCAGCAGCGCCTCGACCAGTCGCTGGCGCAACTGGCGGTGCAGAAAGCCGCGCTGGCCAACGTGGTGCAGCAACGCAACAGCGCCGAAGCGACGATCAAACTGCGTCAGGCGGTGGTGGCCGACAGCGAGGCGCAGTTGCGCAAAAGCGAGGCGGATCTGCGCCGTAACAAGGAGCTGGTGAGTGACGGCTCGGTGTCGAAACGCGAGATGGACGTGACGCTCGCGGCCAATGCGCAGAGCATTGCGGCGGTGGCGCAGGCAAAGGCCAATCTGGAAATCGCCCGGCAGGATCTGCAGACGGTGATCGTCAATCGCGGTTCGCTGGAAGCCTCGGTGGCCAGCGCTGAAGCAGCGGTGCAACTGGCGCGGATCGACTTGTCGAATACGCGCATCGTCGCCCCGCGTGACGGCCAGCTCGGACAGATTGGCGTGCGCCTGGGCGCTTACGTCAACTCCGGGGCGCAACTGATGGCGTTGGTGCCGAACCAGAAATGGGTGATCGCCAACATGAAGGAAACCCAGATGAACAATGTGCGCGTCGGGCAGCCGGTGCGCTTCACCGTTGATGCGCTGAACCACCGCAAGTTCACCGGCCATGTGCAGCACATTTCACCCGGTACCGGCTCGGAATTCGCCCTGTTGCAGGCCGACAACGCCACCGGCAACTTCGTGAAAATCGCCCAGCGCGTGCCGGTGCGGATCACCATTGATGAGGGGCAGCAGGAAGAGGAGCGCTTGCGCCCGGGGATGTCGGTGGTGGTCAGCATCGACACCGCAGCGGGCGACACACAACCGCATTGACCTGCGCAGATCAAAAATGTGGGAGCGGGCTTGCTCGCGAAAGCGGTGTGTCAGGCGATATTTTCGTATCTGATACACAGCCTTCGCG
>NZ_JASCPO010000169.1:0-12742 GCF_029960145.1 Pseudomonas sp. PS01299
AATGCGGTGTATCAGTAAGTACATTTTTATCTGACACACCGCCTTCGGGAGCAAGCCCCCTCCCACATTGAGTTGTGGTGTTCTCAGGCCGGGCTGTGTTCTTCCATCGCGGCCTTGTAAATCGAGTGCTTCGGCTGGGCAAACAACCGTTCCATCATCGGCTCGAAGAAGCTCAGCGGCAGGGTTTCATAGGCCGGGTCGAACGCCGCCGCATCGTACCTGGCGCAAAATTCCGCCGTGGCCTGATACTGCGGATGCGCGGCGAATTGCTCGCGCAGATGCCGATCCATGCCCAGGTGATGGAAGAAGTAATAACCCTGAAAGATGCCGTGCTTCTCGACCATCCACAGATTCTCGGCGCTGACGAACGGTTTGAGAATCGCCGCCGCGATGTCCGGGTGGTTGTAGGAGCCGAGGGTGTCGCCAATGTCATGCAGCAGCGCACAGACCACGTATTCCTCGTCACGACCATCGCGATAGGCGCGGGTCGCGGTTTGCAGCGAATGGGTCAGGCGATCCACCGGGAAGCCGCCGAAATCGCCTTCGAGCAACTTCAGGTGCGCGATGATCCGCGACGGCAATTGCCGAGCGTAGGCGCTGAAGTCCGCGGCGATGATCGCCCAGTCTTCCTGTGTGCCGTCTTTCATGTGGGTGAAGCGGGCATTGGCGTTCATCGGCAAGCCTCCAGGTGGGTCGGGTTTCAGAACGCCACGCGGCCGAGGATCATGTCGCGGTACATGACGAAATCGCCGAGCAGACTGTACAGCGGATGCTGGAAAGTCGCCGGACGGTTCTTTTCAAAGAAGAAGTGGCCGACCCAGGCAAAGCTGTAACCGGCCAGCGGCAGGGCCAGCAACAGCGGCCAAGCGCCTTTGGCGATGGTCATGGCCAGAATGAAAATCACCAGCGTGGTGCCGATGAAATGCAATCGTCGGCAGGTACTGTTGGCGTGTTCGCTGAGGTAATACGGGTAGAACTCGGCGAAAGTGTTGAATTGCTTGATGTTTTCCACGACTGCGATCTCTGTGGTTATTGTTCTGACGGCAAGTTGTTCGGCGGGTAGCTTATTTGAGTCTAGAGTGAACACTGGCATCAGCCAGTGACAATGGGCGCCACTTTAGTATCCTTCGCAAATCGGGTCGTAACATGCGATCCATCATGTAAAAGAATAACGCCATGAGCGAACGAACGACTTCTGCAAGCTGGGCGATGGGGATTGTCAAAGCATTGGAGATGGACGGCCTGGATTGCCGGGTACTGTTCAAGCAACTGGGGCTCGATTACGCGGCCCTGGATGATCCGGATGCGCGCTTCCCGCAAGATTCCATGACCCGCCTCTGGCAACGGGCGGTCGAGCTGTCCGGCAACCCGGCGATCGGCCTGAACATGGGCAAGGTGGTACGCCCGGCGTCGTTCCACGTTGCCGGCTATGCCTTGATGTCGAGCAACACCCTGGCCGAAGGCTTTCAACGGCTGGTGCGTTATCAGCGGATCATCGCCGAGAGCGCCGACCTGAGTTTTCGTCTGCTCGAAGAAGGCTATGCGCTGATTCTGACGGTGCATGGCGATCACCTGCCGCCAACCCGGCAGAGCGCCGAAGCCTCGCTGGCCTGTGCGCTTGGCCTGTGCGGCTGGTTGACCGGACGCACCCTGCACCCGGTCAAAGTGCTGTTTCAGGGGGACGAACCCGCAGACCTGCAACCCTACCGACAAGCCTTCCACGCGCCGCTGATGTTCAACGCGCCGTACGATGCGCTGATTTTCGAACGCGCCGACATGGAAGCACCGCTGCCCACCGCCAACGAAGCCATGGCGCTGCTGCACGACCGGTTTGCCGGGGAATACCTGGCGCGTTTTTCCGAAAGCCGCGTGACCCACAAGGCGCGCCAGGTGTTATGCCGTTTACTGCCGCAGGGCGAACCCAAGCGCGATACCGTGGCGCAGACCCTGCATCTGTCGCAGCGCACCTTGCAGCGCCGGTTGCAGGAGGAGGGCACCAGTTTTCAGCAGTTGCTCGACGACACCCGCCGCGAACTGGCCGAGCAGTATCTGGCGCAGCCGAACATGACCTTGCTGGAGATTGCCTATCTGCTGGGGTTTGCCGATCCGAGCAACTTCTTCCGCGCGTTTCGCCGCTGGTTCGACACCACGCCCGGCGATTACCGGGCGCGGCTGTTGCAGGCGCCGGTCAGTGACGCCAAAAGGCCGGAATACACAGCACAAACACCGTAATGATCTCCAGTCGGCCGAGCAGCATGCCGAATGACAGAATCCACTTCGCGGCATCCGGCAAGGTGGCAAAGTTGCCCGCCGGGCCGATGGTCTCGCCCAGGCCCGGGCCGACGCCGGACACGGTGCTGGCAGCGCCGGTCAACGCGGTCATCCAGTCGACGCCGAGCAGCGACAGCAGCAGGGCGATCACGCAGATGGTGATGGCGAAGAAGAACGAAAAGGTCAGGATCGAACGCACGATCTCTTCGTCGAGACGGTGACCGTTGTACTTCTGCTTGATCACCGCGCGCGGGTGAATCAGCTGGTTAAGGTTGGCCTTGAGCAGGATGTAGGCGACCTGGAAACGGAAGATCTTGATCCCGCCCGCCGTCGAGCCGGAGCAGCCGCCGACAAAGCCCAGATAGAAAAACAGCATCAGCGAGAAATTGCCCCACAGGCTGTAGTCGCCGAGGGCAAAACCGGTGGTGGTGACCACCGACGTTACGTTCAGCGCCACGTGCCGCAGCGCTTCCAGCCAGTGCAGCTTGGTGGTCCACCAATACCAGGTGCCGAGCACCA
This sequence comes from Pseudomonas sp. PS01299, assembly GCF_029960145.1. Taxonomy (NCBI): domain Bacteria; kingdom Pseudomonadati; phylum Pseudomonadota; class Gammaproteobacteria; order Pseudomonadales; family Pseudomonadaceae; genus Pseudomonas; species Pseudomonas sp. PS01299. The sequence goes on from NZ_JASCPO010000169.1 coordinate 2,791, forward strand.
GCCAGGTCACCAGCAACATGCCGAGCAAACCCTGCACTTGCTGATCCTTGATCAGTGCCCGACGGTTGCCGCGCATGGTCGCCACATACAGGGTGAACGGCAGGCTGCCGAGGATCATGATTACCACCGCGACCCAGTGCACCGCCGGTTGCGTCCACTTCGCCAGGGACTGGTCGGAGGTCGAGAAACCGCCGGTGGAAATCGCCGACATCGCGTGGTTGATCGCATCGAACGGGCTCATCCCGGCCCACCAGAACGCCAGGCTGCCGAGGATGGTGATACCGACGTAGGCCGCCACAATCAGGCGCGCCACCATGTGCGAGCGCGGCATGACCTTTTCCGAGCGGTCGGACGATTCGGTCTGGAACAGGCGCATGCCACCGATGCGCAGCAACGGCAGAATCGCCACCGCCATGCCGATGAAGCCGATGCCGCCGAGCCAGTGCAGCAGCGAGCGCCACATCAGGATCCCCGGGGACATGGTGTCGAGCCCGCTGAGCACGGTCGAGCCGGTGGCGGTGATGCCGGACATGCTTTCGAAGAACGAATCGGTGTAGCTGATGTGCTGGGTCAGCAAAAACGGCAGCGCGGCGAAAATACACACCACCAGCCAACTGCTGACGGTCAGCAGGTACATGTCGCGCGGGCGCAGGTGAATGTGCTCGGGGCGGCCGGGGATCACCAGTGCGAGGCCGGCGAGGAAAGTGATCATGCTCGCCCAGAGGAACGACGGCAGATCGCCGGTGCGCTCGAAAATCACCAGGGTGGCCATGGGTACAACCATGGCGATGGCCAGGGTGATCAGGAAGATGCCGATGATGAAACCAATGATCCGTAAGGTCGGCAACGCCATGAAGTCCGCTCGGGCTGATGTAGGAAGGGCGCCATTCTACCCGTGGGGCAGGGCATGTAAACCGGCACCCTGTTGCCGGATACCGCTAGAATAGCCGCACATTTTTCTCAGGAGGTGGCCGATGCAGGCTCTCGACGCTTTGCTCAACCGTGTTTCCGTTCCACGCCTGGTCGAACCGGCCCCTACCGCCGAGCAGCGCGAAGCCCTGTTTGGCGCAGCCCTGCGCGCACCGGATCACGGCCACTTGCAGCCGTACCGTTTCCTCACCGTCGAAGGCGCGGCACGTGAGCAAATGGGCGAGTTGCTGGCCGAAGCGGCGCAGATGCAGGAAGGCGAAGTCACTGAAGCGATGATCGACAAGGCGCGCAACGGCCCGCTGCGGGCGCCGCTGGTGGTCGTGGTGATCGCGAAACTGCAGGATCACGTCAAGTATCCGAAGGCCGAGCAGTTGTTGGCGGCGGGGTGTGCGGCTCACGGGATTCTGCTGGCGGCGTATGCGCAGGGGATCGGGGCGGTGTGGCGCACCGGTGATCTGGCTTATTCGGCGCACGTGGCCAAGGGGCTGGGCCTGGCTGATGACGAGCAGGTAATTGCCTTCCTGTACCTCGGCACGCCGCAGAAAGAGCCGCGTGTGGCGGAGAAGGTTGATCTGACTGAATTCGTCAGCGCCTGGCCTTCCAAGGCCTGAACATCAAAAGCCCCTCACCCTAACCCTCTCCCGGAGGGAGAGGGGATTGATTGGGGAATGCGCCAGGGATGCGCCGAGCGGAGCGATCTTCACTGAATCCATATCGACACGGTTTGCCAGGTCGATGCACTTCGCATAACAACTCGGTCGGCTCCCTCTCCCGGAGGGAGAGGGGATTGATTGGGGAATGCGCCAGGGATGCGCCGAGCGGAGCGATCTTCACTGAATCCATATCGACACGGTTTGCCAGGTCGATGCACTTCGCATAACACCTCGGTCGGCTCCCTCTCCCCAAGGGAGAGGGGATTGATTGGCATGCTCCAGGGATGCGCCGGGCGGAGCGATCTTCACTGAATCCATATCGACACGGTTTGCCAGGTCGATGCACTTCGTATAACACCTCGGTCGGCTCCCTCTCCCTCCGGGAGAGGGCTGGGGTGAGGGGCTTTTAAGGCTGGACAATTGCCCCTGGCACCAACGGCAATTCCAGGCTGGCGACAAACCCGCCCTCAGGATGATTGGCCAGCAGCAGACTCCCGCCATGCCGCTCCGCCGCGCGCTTGGCAATCGCCAGGCCCAGACCATGCCCGGCCGCCGTCTGCCCCGGCGCCCGGTAGAACGGCTCGCCCAACTGGCTCAGATGCTCGGCCTGCACGCCCGGCCCGTGGTCGCGCACACTCACCACAATTCGTTCGCCCTGACGTGTGGCCTGCAATTCGATTGCCTGCCCCACCGGGTTGAAGCGTTGGGCGTTGCGCAGCAGGTTGTCGACGGCGCGCTCGATCATGGTCGGCCAGCCGGTCAGCGTCAGTTGTGGTTCGGCATCCAGGCGCACGGTCTGCTCCGGCGAGCCAAGTTGCGCGTCTTTCTGCAGGGTGCCGAGCAGCGCATTCAGGTCTACTTCTTCAGCACTGGCGTTGTCGGCATCGACTCGCGCCAGCACCAGAATCTCGCTGATCAGCGCTTCCAGCCGATCACATTCGCGGGTCAGGCGTGGCCAGAGCTTTTCCCGTTCTTCCGGGTTGGCCCGTTCCGCCAGTGCCAGCGCAATCCGCAGTCGCGCCAAAGGTGAGCGCAGTTCGTGGGACACATCGCGCAGCAACTGGCGCTGACTGCCGATCAGGCTTTGCAGGCGCGCGCCCATGCGGTTGAAGTCGTTGGCCAGCACGCCGAACTCATCGCGACGGTTGGCCAGTTTCGCCAGGCTGTTCTGCTGATAGGTGGTCTGCCCCAGATCATGCACCGCACCGCGTAAACGACTGAGCGGGCGGGTGATGGAGAAGGTCACCAGCAGGCTGAACAGGGTCAGCACCACCAGCGCAATGCCCAGCGCACTCAGCGGCCAGAGCAGGCTTTCGCGGTGCCAGGCATCGAGTTCCGGGTGCGGGATGCGGAAGATGAACAGGTAGGTGTCGCCGGTTTTTTCGCTGGTGAATTCGTCGGTCAGGCGCCGCCAGGGCAGGCGTCGGTCATCGTTGTTCTGCCGGGCTTCGAAGGCGGCGGCGCGACGCGGGAAGGTGCCACGCACCACCGGGTCGCCGCTTTCGTTCAGCACCTGCACATCGATGTGATATTGGCGTTTGCGCTGTTCGAGGATGTCCTGCGCGGCGTCTTCGCCCTGGGCTTCGTAGGTTTGCGTCCATTCGGCGGCCAGGGTGTTGAGGCCGGGATGGCGGCTGAGGATCCACGCGTCCTGGTTGAGCATGTGCCCGAGCAGAATCGACAGCCCCGCCACCAGAGCAATGGCCAGCCAGAAGCTTGCGAGAATACGCCAGAACAATGAACGCACAGAAAATCCTCAATCAAACAAAAAACTCAACAATGTGGGAACGGGCTTGCTCGCGAATGCGGTGTGTCAGTCAACATTACTTTGTCTGATACACCGTATTCGCGAGCAAGCCCGCTCCCACATTTGGATTGAGTGGCAACAGAACCGACGGCGCTTAGCCGTCGGATCCGAGGTTATCGCATTATTGCGCTTTTTGCGGTTGTTGCGCTTTCCACGCTTTGAACTCGGCCCATTCGGCGCGGCGTTCAGCCTGTTTCTTCTGGATCTCGTCGAATTTCTTCTGTTGATCCGGTTTCAGCAGGTTGCGTACGTCAGCTTCGGCTTTCTTGTGGTTGGCGGCCATCTCGTCTTTCATGGCTTTCTGGTCAGCCGGCGAGAGTTTTTCCAGGTACTTCTCGACTACCTGGCGACGCTCATGCATCTGCTCGCCCATGATCTTGCGGATCTGATCACGTTGTTCACGGGACAGGTCGAGTTGGCTGTACGGGCCTTTGCCGTGCTCACCGTGCATTTGACCGCCGTGGCGTGGGCCGTCTAGCGGGCCACCCATCGGGCCACCATCCTGTGGCATGGCCATGGCGACGGTTGGCAGAGCGGCAGCGAACATCAGAGCGATAAGAGTCTTGCGCATGGTGTATCTCCTTGTCTCGTTCCCGGTACGTTCCGGATGAGTTCAGATTACGGAGATCAAGGTCAGCGGCGGTCAGCGCTGCGTAAAGCTTGGGTAAAGACGCTTCGTACCCTGCCTGACAAATATCACTGGCACTGCGCCTGTGGCGAGGGAGCAAGCTCCCTCGCCACATATAGCATTCAGGCAGGTATTTCCCGATTTACAGGCTGTAGTAGTAACCGCGGCTGCGCAGGGCGACGATTCGCGGGCGACCGTCGGGGTGGGGGCCGATCTTCTTGCGCAGGTTGCTGACGTGCATGTCGAGGCTGCGGTCGTACAGGGTCAGTTTGCGGCCGAGGGCCAGTTGCGCCAATTCCTGTTTGTCCAGCGGCTCGCCGGGCTGCTTGAGCAGGGCTTCGAGCAAACGACTTTCGGAAACGGTGAGAGTCAGTTCTTTCTCGTCGATGCTGACCACGCCACGCACCGGGCTGAAGCTCAGGTCGCCGAGTTCGAGCTGGGTCGACACGGCAGCCGGGTGACTGCGGCGCAGCACGGCGCGCAGGCGCGCGGTGAGTTCACGCGGATCGCAGGGTTTGGCCAGGTAATCGTCGGCGCCCAACTCCAGACCGAGGATACGATCCAGCGGTTCGCCCCGGGCCGAGAGCATCAGCACTGGCAAATCGGCGTGTTCGCTGCGCAATTGCTTGAGCAGTTCCAGACCGCTGCCGTCGGGCAGCATCACGTCCAGCACCACCGCTGCCGGGGCAGATTCGGCCAACGCTTTGCGCGCGCTCTGGCCATCGTGGCAGGCGCGTACCTGGAAGCCTTCCTGGCTCAACCAGCTACTCAGGAGTTCGCACAACTCCTGGTCATCATCAATCAGTAACAGCTCGCTCATGACTCACTCAATTTAGCCATTGCCGACGTTTTCGGCTTGCTCCACTGGCAAAGATACCGCACAGCAGCGCCAATAGCGCTACCCCGGCGCCGGTGACGAACCATTGCTGCTGTTCGGTCAACAGACGCGGCAATGGACTGGCCTGGGCTTCCTTGAGTTGCAGCTTCAGGCGCTGGTTCTCCTGACGCAACCGGGCAAGCTGGGCGCTTTCACGGGTGTTATCGGCATTTTGCAGTTGTTTGCTCAGTTCTTCCCGCTGCTGCTCGCTGGCCTTCAGGCGCTGCTGCAGTTCGGTAATCTGACTGCCGGCACTTAACGACAATGGCGTGGAGCTGCCGCTTTCGGTGGTTTCCTCACCATGGGCGGGCGCCATGATCGACAACGTGACCCACATCAGACACAACGGACCTTTGCGCATTGCGATTCCTGCTTGCAAATGGATATTGGGCAGGTTGTCGGCAGGCAAACGAGAATAATGAGCGATTGAGAGCGGTTAGAACCGGGAAGGTTCAGTGCTTGGAGTGGGTTGAGTGTGGCGAGAGAGCTGTTGTGGTGAGGGGATTCAGCGAAACGTCGCACCGCCCCGATGGGCTGCGAAGCAGACCTGAAATGGGAGCATGCGGTGTGTCAGGCACACCGCATTGGATGGCTTTGGGTTGCTGCGCAACCATCGGGGATAAATCCCCTCGCCACAGAGCCCCCCCCCATTCCTTGGTTACGGCAAAACTTGCTTGAACGGCTTGACGATCACGTTGGCGTACACGCCGGCGGCGATGTACGGATCGGCGTCGGCCCAGGCCTGGGCGGCGCTCAGGGAGTCGAATTCGGCGACGATCAGGCTGCCGGTGAAACCCGCAGCGCCCGGATCATTGCTGTCGACCGCCGGGTGCGGGCCGGCCAGTACGATACGGCCTTCGCCCTTGAGCACTTGCAGGCGTTCGAGGTGGGCCGGGCGCGCGGCGAGGCGGGCTTCGAGCGAGTTGGCGACGTCGGTGGCAATGATTGCGTAGAGCATGTCAGTCCTCGGTTTTTGGCGTTGTGGTATCGGCGTCATGCAGATGGCGGGACAGGTAGATGCCCTGACCGACCAGGAACAGCACGGTCATGCCCAGGCTGCCGAACACCTTGAAGTCGACCCAGATGCTCTGGAAGGTGAATGCCACGAACAGGTTGGCAGCGCCGCAGAACAGGAAGAAGGCGATCCAGGCGATGTTCAGGCGGGTCCAGACCGGATCCGGCAGGGTCAGCGCGTGGCCCATGATGCGTTTGATCAGCAGGCGGTCACCGATGAAGTGGCTGCCGATGAAGGCCAGGGCGAACAGCCAGTTGACCACCGGGGCTTTCCATTTGAGGAAGGTCTCGCTGTGGAAGGCCAGGGTCAGGCTGCCGAACACCAGGCAGGCGATCAGGGTCAGCCATTGGCTCTTCTCCAGCTTGCGCTGTTTGATGAACAACGCGCCGTAGACCACCAGGGAGCTGATGATCAGCATCGCCGTGGCGCTGTAAATACCGCCTACAGTGACCTCGTGGCCGGCGATATCGACAACCCGTGGATCAAGTTTGTAAACGATGAAGAACAGCAGAAGCGGGATGAAATCGATGAATTGTTTCACAGTGAGAGCCAGAAGCTGGATGTGGCGGCATAATAACAAACATATGGGCGCGCGATAGCGCCAGCTGATTTGAGGTTACAACTCCCCGTGAATGTTGATTTGCACTGCCACAGCACGGCCTCCGATGGCGCCCTGGCGCCGGCGGTTCTGGTTGCGCGTGCGTTCGAAAACGGCGTGCGAGTCCTGGCGTTGACCGATCATGACACCCTCGAAGGCCTCGCCGAAGCGCGCCGCGCCGCCGAAGAACTGGGCATGCAACTGGTCAATGGCGTCGAACTGTCCTGCACCTGGGGCGGCGCGACCATCCACGTGCTGGGCTACGGTTTCGACGTCAACGCCGCGCCATTGGTCGAGGCCATCGCCAGACTGCACGATGGCCGCTGGCTGCGGTCCGAAGAAATAAGCCGCAAGCTCGGCCTCAAAGGTATGCCCGGTGCCCTCGACGGCGCCCGGCAGATCCAGCAGGAGCTGGGCGACAGCGGCAACGCCCCGGCCCGTCCGCATTTTGCCGACTGGATGGTGCGTGAAGGTTTTGTAAAGGATCGCGCCGAGGCGTTCCGCAAATGGCTCGGCGCTGGCAAGCTGGGTGACGTCAAGCAACACTGGCCGACGCTGGAAGACACCGTCGCCACCCTGCGCGCCGCCGGAGCGTGGGTCAGTCTGGCGCATCCATGGCACTACGATTTCACCCGCAGCAAGCGCCGAAAGCTGATTGCCGACTATATTCAAGCGGGCGGGCATGCAATCGAAGTGGTCAATGGCCATCAGCCCGCGGAACAGGTCGGCAGCCTGGCAATCCTTGCCCGCGAGTTCGGTCTGCTGGTCAGCGCCGGCAGTGATTTCCATGGCCCTGGAGGCTGGTCCGAGATTGGCCAGTACCGGCCGGTTCCCGAGGACCTTCCACCCCTGTGGTGTCGGTTCAAACATGACACAGATATTGCCGCCGTCTGAACAGGTAGAAAACGTGAGTCAATTTTTCCAGATCCATCCGGAAAACCCGCAAGCGCGCCTGATCAAACAGGCGGTCGAGATCATCCGCAAGGGCGGGGTGGTGATTTATCCCACAGACTCTTCCTACGCCATCGGTTGCCAGATCGGCGACAAGACCGCGATCGAGCGCGTGCGCCGGCTGCGTCAGCTCGACGAAAAGCACAACTTTGCGCTGATCTGCAGCGACCTGTCGCAACTGGGCAACTACGCCAAGATCGACACCGGCACCTTCCGCATTCTCAAGGCGCATCTGCCGGGGCCTTACACTTTTATCCTCAACGCCACCCGCGAAGTGCCGCGCCTGTTGCTGCATCCGAAGAAACGCACCATCGGCCTGCGGGTGCCGAGCCATCCGATTGCCCTGGCGTTGCTGGCCGAACTTGGCGAGCCGCTGATGAGCGTGACCCTGATCATGCCCGGCGATGAAGATCCGCTGAGCGACCCGTACGAAATGCGCCAATTGCTGGAACACCAGGTGGACCTGATCATCGACGGCGGTTTCGGCGGGATCAAGGCGTCAACCGTGATTGACCTGACCGGCGACGACCCGGAAGTGATCCGCGTCGGTTGCGGCGACCCCGCGCCGTTCATGGTCGAGGCCTGAATGTCCGCAGTGGAAACCGTTGTCGATCCCCAGGCCGGCGCCCAGCAGGAATTGCCGTTTGCCATGGTCTATGGCCAGGCGGTCACGGAAATGCCGCTGGACCTGTACATCCCGCCGGATGCGCTGGAAGTGTTTCTCGAAGCCTTCGAAGGCCCTCTTGACCTGCTGCTGTACCTGATCCGCAAACAGAACATCAACATCCTCGACATCCCGGTGGCGGAAATCACCCGCCAGTACATGGGCTATGTCGAGTTGATGCAGTCGGTGCGCCTGGAGTTGGCTGCCGAGTATCTGGTGATGGCGGCGATGCTGGCCGAGATCAAGTCGCGGATGCTCCTGCCGCGCGCCGAAACCGTCGAAGACGAAGAGGATGACCCGCGCGCCGAACTGATCCGTCGCTTGCAGGAATACGAGCGCTTCAAGGCTGCCGCCGAAGGCATCGACGGCCTGAGCCGGGTCGGCCGCGACGTGGTCGTGCCCAAGCTCGACGCCCCCGAAGCCCGGGCGCGCAAGCTGTTGCCGGATGTCGCGCTGGAAGAGATTCTGATGTCCATGGCCGAGGTACTGCGCCGTGGCGACATGTTCGAAAGCCATCAGGTCAGCCGCGAGGCATTGTCGACCCGCGAGCGCATGAGCGATGTGCTGGAACGGCTCAAGGGCGGCGGCTTTGTGCCGTTCGTCGAGCTGTTCACCGCCGAGGAAGGTCGCCTCGGTGTGGTGGTGACCTTTATGGCGATCCTTGAACTGGTCAAGGAATCCTTGGTCGAGCTGGTGCAGAATGAGCCGTTCGCCGCGATCCACGTGCGAGCCCGAGCCGAATAACGAGTCGAAACATGAACCTGACTGAACCCCGCGAGCTGGCGCCCCTGCTTGAAGCCTTTCTGTTGGCCGCGGGAAAACCGCAATCGCTTGAACGCCTCTACGAACTGTTCGAAGAAGGCGAACGACCGGAACCTGCGGTCTTCAAGAAAGCCCTGAGCCTGCTGGCCAAGTCCTGCGAGGGCCGCGCGTTCGAGCTCAAGGAAGTCGCTTCCGGCTACCGCCTGCAGATCCGCGAGAAGTTTTCGCCGTGGGTCGGGCGTTTGTGGGAAGAACGCCCGCAGCGCTATTCCCGGGCGCTGCTGGAAACCATGGCGCTGATCGCCTATCGCCAGCCGATCACCCGGGGCGAGATCGAAGACGTGCGGGGCGTGGCGGTCAATACCAACATCGTCAAGACGCTGATCGAGCGCGAGTGGATCCGCATCGTCGGTTACCGCGACGTCCCGGGCAAACCGGCGATGTTCGCCACTACCAAGGCGTTTCTCGATCACTTCAACCTGAAGAACCTCGAAGACCTGCCACCGCTGGCCGAACTGCGCGAGATGGAAACCGAGCCAGTCCTCGATTTTGACGACGCACCGGTACCGCAGGGCCTGCAGGAACAGGCCGACGCCAGCGCCGAGCCGGAAGAGCCGAAGGAAGAAACCAGTTTCCACACCTTGCTGCTGGAGCTGGACAGCATGGAGGAGGGGATCAAGACCGACTTCGATGATCTGTTGCGCGATGCCGCGGATGGTGAAGCATCGACGCCTGAGCCGGGAGTCGAGACCGTCGAGCCGGCGATTGAAGTTGAACTTGAGGCCGAGCCTGAAGCCGAACCGGAAGAGGATGTGCTGGGCGTTGCCGAAGCCCGGGAAAAGCTTCTGGCCGCCGTCGCCGCCCTCGAACAACCGGTGCCAGAACCTGAACCCGAGCTGAGCGAAGAAGAAGCCGAAGCCCGTGCGCTGGCGGAAGCCATCGAGGCCGAACGCCGCGAGTTCGAGGACTGACCCGGTTTTCAGGATCACTGGTCAACCCCTGTGGGAGCGGGCTTGCTCGCGAATGCGGTGTGTCAGCCATTCATGTATTGCCTGACACACTGCATT
>NZ_JASCPO010000016.1:0-53008 GCF_029960145.1 Pseudomonas sp. PS01299
GGGCTTGCTCGCGAACGCGGTGTGTCAGACACGGAGATGTCGACTGGTATACCGCATTCGCGAGCAAGCCCGCTCCCACAGGTTTTTGCGTTTTCCGTTATTTCAGGTCGAATCGATCCAGCTCCATCACCTTGGCCCACGCCGCCACGAAGTCTTTGACGAACTGTTCCTTCGCGTCAGAACTCGCATACACCTCGGCCAGCGCGCGCAGTATCGCGTTGGAACCAAACACCAGATCAACCCGCGTCGCCGTCCACTTCACGCTACCGGTCTTGCGGTCGCGTCCTTCGAACTCGTCCGCTGCCGCTGACGTCGGCTTCCACTCCACGCCCATGTCCAGCAGGTTGGTGAAGAAGTCGTTGCTCAGGGTTTCCGTGCGCGAGGTGAACACGCCATGCCGGCTTTGCCCGACGTTCGCCCCCAATACCCGCAGACCACCGACCAGTACGGTCATTTCCGGAGCGGAGAGGGTGAGCAGTTGCGCCTTGTCGATCAGCAGCGCTTCGGCCGACACGGTGTATTTGCCCTTGCTGTAGTTGCGGAAACCATCGGCAATCGGTTCGAGGAAACCAAACGACTCGACATCGGTTTGCTCCTGAGTCGCGTCGGTGCGTCCTGGATTGAACGGCACAGAGACCGAGTGCCCGGCGTTTTTCGCCGCTTGCTCGACCCCGGCGTTACCCGCCAGCACGATCAGATCCGCCAGCGAGACTTTCTTGCCGGATGATCCGGCGTTGAACTCGTTCTGAATGCCCTCAAGGGTCTTCAGCACCTTGTCCAGTTGCTCCGGCTGGTTGGCCTGCCAGAATTTCTGCGGGGCCAGACGCAGACGTCCGCCGTTGGCGCCCCCCCGTTTGTCCGAACCACGGAAGGTCGATGCCGCGGCCCAGGCGGTGGACACCAGTTGCGACACCGACAGGCCGGAAGCCAGCACTTTGCTTTTCAGCGCTGCCGCATCGTTGCTGTCGATCAGTGGGTGAGTGGCATCGGGAATCGGGTCCTGCCACAGCAGTTCTTCGTTCGGCAGTTCCGGGCCGAGGTAGCGCGACAGTGGGCCCATGTCGCGGTGGATCAGTTTGTACCAGGCGCGGGCGAAGGCGTCGGCCAATTGATCAGGATTGGCCAGGAAACGGCGGGCGATCGGCTCGTAGATCGGGTCGAAACGCAGCGCCAGGTCGGAGGTGAGCATGGTCGGCGAAAGCTTCTTGCTTGGATCGTGCGCGTGCGGAACGGTGCCAGCGCCGCCGCCGTTCTTCGGTTTCCACTGGTGCGCACCGGCCGGGCTTTTGAACAGTTCCCACTCGAAGCCGAACAGGTTTTCCAGGTAGTTGTTGCTCCACTGAGTCGGAGTGGTGGTCCAGGTGACTTCGAGGCCACTGGTGATGGTGTCGGCGCCTTTGCCGGTGCCGAATGCGTTGCGCCAGCCGAGGCCTTGTTCTTCCAGCCCGGCCGCTTCCGGCTCAGGCCCGACATTGTCGGCCGGGCCGGCGCCGTGGGTTTTGCCGAAGGCGTGACCGCCAGCGATCAGCGCCACGGTTTCCTCGTCGTTCATGGCCATGCGGCCGAAGGTTTCGCGGATATCGCGACCGGAGGCAACCGGGTCGGGATTGCCTTCAGGGCCTTCCGGATTGACGTAAATCAGGCCCATCTGCACCGCTGCGAGCGGATTTTCCAGATTACGTTCGCCCTGATCGGTGCGGCTTTGCTCTTTGCCGTGCAAGTCCGGTTCGGCCACCAGCGTACCGTCACCCGGTTCCTGCATGGCCGACTTGTCTTTGCCGTAGCGACTGTCGCCGCCGAGCCATTCGCGCTCCGAACCCCAATACACGTCTTCGTCCGGTTCCCACACATCGGGACGTCCACCGGAGAAGCCGAAGGTCTTAAAGCCCATGGATTCCAGTGCAACGTTGCCGGTGAGCACGATCAGGTCGGCCCAGGAAATATTGCGGCCGTATTTCTGTTTGATTGGCCACAGCAGGCGCCGCGCTTTGTCGAGGCTGACGTTGTCCGGCCAGCTGTTGAGCGGAGCGAAACGCTGTTGCCCGGAGCCGGCGCCACCGCGGCCATCGGCGGTGCGATAGGTGCCGGCGCTGTGCCAGGCCATGCGGATGAACAGCGGGCCGTAGTGGCCGAAGTCGGCTGGCCACCAGTCCTGGGAGTCGGTCATCAGCGCACGCAGGTCTTGTTTCAGGGCCTGGAAGTCCAGGCTCTGGAAGGCTTTGGCGTAGTCGAAGTCCTTGCCCAGCGGATCGGACTTGGGCGAGTGCTGGCTGAGGATCTTCAGGTTCAGTTGATTCGGCCACCAGTCACGGTTCGTCGTACCACCACCGGCGGCGTGGTTGAACGGGCATTTCGATTCGTTTGCCATGTTCGAGTCCTTATCAGGTCTTGTGCGGCCGGCTCATGCCGACTTCGGACTAGTAAGGCTAGACCCGACTTGGGCAGTCAGCTAATAGGCCGACTATTGGAGCGTGATAGGCGCAGTCTTTCGAGACCCTGGTAACGCGGGTCTATTCCATAGCTGGCTGATACTTTGCCGAAAACTGGTTTGATAACGCCGTTAATGATTTTAAATATTGAACTTTTTATTTCGAATTGGGCTAGCGGCCTGTCAGATATGACAGTAGCGCTCGAAGTAATGGCGCATTAGCTTTGTCAGCGGAAGCAACGGTCTCAAGATTTTTTGAGAGCCAATCATCACTATAAAACTATTTTGGAATGCATTCGGATGAACAAATCAATTAATACAAAAGAGCAACTTGATGCGTTGCTGCAGGAGATTGGTCGCGGCTCTAATGGTGAGTTCAGTGCATCTATTGGTGGAAGAAATTTCTTGTCGGCGACGAAGGAGAATGCGACTTTTTATATAGCAGCAAATGACTTCATGATTATTGGAGCTGATGACAACAATCGAGGGCATGTAGCTTTCTGCGTTCCAAAGAGCCTGGTTGGTGACGGACCTCATGAGGTGACGTGCTACACAGGTGACTTGAGTTGGACCGCGGCTGACAATGACAATTATCAACTTATTAAATCAGGACGGGCAAAACTGACGTTCTTGAAAAAGGAACATGCGCGAGTCGGCGTTACAGGAAAGATCTATTTTGATTTTCCTGATGGAGGGGAAATAGAGGGGGATTTTAATATCAAGCTTGTTTAGCAGACGTAAAGGGACGGATCCAGCCAATCCGTCCCTTCCCTGATTTCAACTCGATTGCACAGTCTCATCATCGGGCAACGCATCCAGCGGATCTTCCTGCCCCGGCAATTCAGTAATCACACTGAAATCCGTGACCTCGACCGCACCCAATCCATAACCCAGCAAATGAAACGAGAAAGCCTTGCGTTGCTGCGGGTTGTCGAAGCTGAAATCCATCTCCAGCGGCTGATCGGCTGTGGCGACCATCTCGGTCGGCAGGCCCAGTTGCACGTCCTGTTCGAACTCCTTGGCCTTGAGCTGAATGTACGCCGCCTGCTGCGGGTCCACCGAGCGCACGGTCAGGCGCACACGAGTGTGCGAGCCCTTGGGCATTTCCAGGTATTGCGCACCGATCAGGTTATCGGCCCAGTCATCCTTGATCTGCGCCTGTAGCGGGATGACGTTGTTGCTGCCGAACTGGTAACGCTGATTGAGCGGGGTGCGCAGCAGTGACAGGTCCAGCGCCATGGCCCGCGCGGCTATCTGTCGGGCCTGCTGGCTGCTTTCGGTACCCTTGAAGGTGGCGCGCTCGGCAATGAAACCGGCGCTTTCGTAGTAGCGACAACGGCGCGGCATGTCGCACTCGGAAAAGATTCCCTGGCCGTTGTGGTAGCGCAGTTTACCGTTGGTGTAGGACATGATTTCGCGTCCGCTGTCGTAATCGCGAAACAGCGAACGGCCGCTCAGCGCCGACGGCACCGGCAGATCGAAATAGTCGAGGATCGACGCACTCAGATCGACATGCCCATACACCCCGGCATTCAGTCGCGGCAGTTGCTCGTGTTCCGGCGCCAGCGTCAGGTTGAAGCCCCAGGACGACGCCAGACGCACGCCATCGATGCCGTGGGATTCGTCCGAAGTAATCACCACCAGCGTGTCCTTGAGCACGCCCTGGCGTTCGAGGCCGCTGAGGAACTGCTCCAGCGCATCGTCCAGATAACCGACGGCGGCCTGTTTCGGCGTCTCGTAGCGCGCCAGATAGTCTTCCGGTGCGGAGTAGGGCTGGTGGGTGCCGACAGTCAGCAGGGTGAGCATCCACGGTTGCTTCTGCTTCTTCAGTTGGCCGACGTAATCCAGCGCGCCTTCGAAGAACGCCTTGTCATCCTTGCCCCACGGAAACTCCAGATAATTGGCGTTAGTGAACCATTCCAGACCATGGGTCGCATCGAAACCGATGTGCGGCATGATCTTGTCTTTGGCCATGAAACGCAGACCGGCGCCTTGCAGGTAATGAGTGCTGAAGCCGTTCTGCCGCAGCTGCGCCGGCAGGCAGGCCTGATTGCGCTCCTGCTGGGTGAGCATTTCCACGCCTTTGGGCGTGCCGTTGTTGAGCTTGTCGTAATCGCCACAAAGCATGGCGTACAGGCCGCGAATGGTCTGGTGTGTATGCAGCACGTAATCCGGGGTGTTCATGCCGCGCTCGGCCCAGCGGCTGAGATGGGGCATCAGGTCTTCCTGATAATGACTGCCGATGGCCTCGCGATTGGCGCGGATGTACGCGCCGGGGATGCCTTCCAGGGCGATGATCAGCACATTGCGCGCCTGACCCGGTGCGGCCAGCAGCTTGTGGCCATTGAGATCCAGATCGGTCAACCCGGCCATCTGTGGCGCGGGCTCTTCGACGTCACCGTCCAGCCATTCCTCGGCCTGCAACTGCAGCTCGGCGACTTGCGAGGCGAGCAACTGATGCGGCAGGTTGTACAGGCGCCACGGATCTTCCTCGCTTGGCCACTGGTTTTGCACGCCCCAGTGCGCGGCGAACAGCAGCGCCGGTGCGGCCCACACGGCACGGGGCAGGGCAGCAGCGGGCTGCGCGCGATTGGCGAAACGCGTCAGCAACCAGAGCAGCAGCGCCAGCAACAGGGCCGCGCCCAGCGCCGGATGGGCAAAGCCGCCACCGGTGGAGTTCTCCACGAACTGCGGGTCAATCAGGTAATGCAGGTCGGATGGGGTCGGCAACCGGCCGACAGCGCTGACCAACTCCGCCGTCGCCACCGCCAGCAACCCCCAGAACAGCAGCAACGGCAACGCCAGCCACCACGCGCGGCGATGCAGCAACAGCACCAGCAAACTGCCACTCGCCAGGTCGGACAAATAGCCCAGCGACGACGACCAGCCCAACGCCGCGCGCAGGCACACCGGTACGATCAGCACCAGCAGAATCAGGGAAAACAGGCGGGCATGCGGCTGCCGCAACCAACGCAATAAAACGCTCACAAACAAAGACCTTCCAGCCATCAAACCGTCATAAAAGTGTGCGCGATGATACCAAGGGTGGGCTGTCTGATCGCCCTTTTAAACACGCGGCTGATCTGCTCTCGCAAGCGCGGTAAAGGGCCTGAAGCCATGACCGGCGTTCGTGTCAGCTCGATAGCGGCGAATGGGCGCGCTGCTATCGACGGCAGATTTATTGTTTCAGGCTGTTTAAGGAAGTCGCCCGCACTGTATGAAAGCCACACCACGACGGCAGCTGGAATCGAAGAAGTGCATGGCGATGCCGGCAGCTGACAACTCTGAGGCATCGCCCACCGTCAGCCAATTCGGCGATCAGTCCAAACCGTCGTCGAAGATGCTTTCAATCGGTAACTCGAACGCCCGGGCAATCTGAAACGCCAGTGGCAGGCTAGGGTCATAACGCTCGTTTTCGATGGCGTTGATCGTCTGGCGCGACACCTTGAGGCGTTCAGCCAGATCGACCTGCGACCAGTTGCGCTCGGCGCGGAGTGCCTTGAGGCGATTTTTCATTGGTAGCGACGTCGCGCGATTTGCAGGCCGAGAATCCACATGGCGCCCATCACAGGCCACACGCAAGTCCACGGTATGTGTGGGGCGCCGACGTTTTCCAGAAAACCGTAACTGAAGGTCAGCAGCGCTGAGGCGGCGAAGGCAAATCCCAGCGCTTCGAACTGTATACGCAGATGCATTTCGTCCATGCGCCGCATGTTGCGCACGATGCTCCAGCACATCAATCCTGCCGGGATAATCGGTGTCAGCGCGACGGCTGAACGCAGAATCATGTTGGCATCCGTCAGGTATTGCGTAGCGATCACTGAGGCCGTCAACACCAGCATATAGAGGATCAACGCCGCGCCCATTTCAAGGTAGTACCGGTTCATTCTTCAACTTCCTGTGTAAAAGACCCTTTACATACTTGCTAAAATTTTTCCTTATGTAAAGCAAGCTTTCCATAAACCTCGACCGGGTTGTTTCTGGACAGCCTGATGGCCACTCAGTAGCATTCGAGCCCAACGGATTTTCCCTTCGCACGTCGTCCGACGTGGAGTTCTCAAGGAATCGACATGCGCGACACCCCCAATGGCGAACAACGAACGGTCGTGACCTTAGTCAACGGCGAGATTCATCACGAAACCCAGATCAGTTTCAGCTCGGTGTCGGTCGTCAATGGAGAAGTGCGGGTGCATACCGCTGAAGGCAATCAGATAAATGTCCAGGTGCCGGGGGCGGACTTCTCATTGCGCTTTGATCTGGATGGAGTGCAGCAGATTCCAGTGGCGCAGCAGGCACCGGTTGAAACGGTGCCCGTCGACAACAACCTGAAGCTGTTCACCTGGAAAACCGTACTGATCACCCTTGGGCTGTGGACGGTGGTCAACCTGATCACTGGTTGGCTGGGATTCTTCGCGGCGGCCGGTTATCTCGGTTATCGCTGGAGTCAGGTGTTGAAGCGCAAGCAGCAGTTGGCGGCGGCGCCCGTGGAGAAAACTGCGGCGGCATCGCGCTCGGGGATGTCGAGAGAAAGCGTGCGCAATGCACTGGCCCGCAAGCGCGGCTGACATGCGCGATAAAAAAGGGGCGACCTGATCATCAATCAGGCCGCCCCTTTTTATTACCGCCAAGTCAGATCAATGCATCTTGCTGTGATCGTGGCCTTCCATGTGCGTCAGCGCACGCACTTCGGCTTTGACTTCGACGGTTTCTTTCTCGCCCTTGGCGTTTTCCACGGTCAGGGTCAGCGGTACGCTTTCGCCTTCCTTGAGCTGGCCGGTCAGGCCCATCAGCATCACGTGGTAGCCGTTCGGGTCGAAGGTGACGGCTTTGCCGGCTGGCAGGTCGACCGATTTGACCGGGCCCATGCTCATCACGTCGTTCTTCATCGACATTTCGTGGATCTGCACATCCTTGGCCACTGGCGAGGCCACGCTCAGCAGTTTGCTGTCGCTGTCAGCGGTGACGGTCATGAACGCGCCGCTGGCCGATTGGGTCGGCACGGTCGCACGCACCCAGGCATCATCGACCTTGGTCTGAGCCGAGGCTTGAAACGCCAGGCCCAGCAGGGACAGGGCGAAAACGGCGCGTTTGATGTTGTTCAAAACGGGGTGCATCAGCAGACCTCCATAACGGTGAGCAAATCTTCCGTGCACTCTTGTGCCGAAAGCGATACAGACAGACCCATGCGCAACTGGCCGCGCGAGTCGTAGACGTAACTGGTGGACGTGTGGGAGATGGTGTAGGTGTCGCCGGCCGGCACCTTCTCGAAGAACACGTCGAATTCCTTGGCGGTGGCCTGGGTTTCTTCCAGCGTGCCGTACAGTGCGACGAAGCTCGGGTCGAAGGCTTTGACGTAGGCGTCGAGGATCTGCGGCGTGTCGCGTTCCGGGTCGAGGGTGATGAAGATCACCTGCAGACGGTCGCCGTCCTTGCCCATCAGCTTCTTGATTTGCGCGGCGCGGGCGAGGGTGGTCGGGCACACCGCCGGGCATTGGGTGAAGCCGAAGAAGATCATCGGCATCATCCCGCGAAAGCTCGACAGCGTCATGGTTTCGCCGTCGGTGTTCTTCAGCTTGAAGGTGCGTCCGAGGATCTTGTCACTCAGGTCCTTGCCGTACTTGTACGACAGTTGGCCACGGGTGTCGCAGCCGGCGAGCAGGCCCAGGCCCAGCACGCCCATTCCCGCAAGCACCTTGCGGCGAGTCAACAAAGCCGTCATCTAATACCGCCTTTTGCAGCCCGTCAGTCGGCAGGACTGGCGGGGGGTTAACCGTAAAAGCGGCGCATGATACCAAACTGACGGCAGACGCCGGCCACGGATCGCCGCGCGGCGTCGGATCGGGCGACAAAAGGTGTAAGAAAAAGTGACGAGGGGCTACTGAACCCGGGCCTCATCGGCCTGCCAGCCGCCGCCCAGCGCGGTGTACAGGTTGACCTCGGCAACCAGCTGCGCAAGACGATCAGTGATCAGCCCCTGCTGTGAACTGAACAGCGAACGCTGTGCATCGAGAAACGTCAGGCTGCTGTCGACGCCATTCTGATAACGGTGTTGCGCCAGGTTGTAGTAGTCCTGAGTCGCCTGCACCAGATCGCGCTGTGCCTGTAATTGCTGCTGATAAGTGCTGCGCGCTGCCAGGCCGTCGGCAACTTCCTGAAACGCGGTTTGAATCGATTTCTCGTATTCGGCGACCGCGACGTCTTTCTGCAATTTCGAATAATCCAGACTCGCGCGCAGGCTGCCGGCGTTGAAAATCGGCAAGTTGATTTGCGGCTGGAACGTCCATGCCCCGGAGCCGGCGCTGAACAGGCCGGACAGATCGCGGCTGGAAGTGCCGGCGCTGGCGGTCAGGCTGACACTGGGGAAAAACGCCGCGCGCGCTGCACCGATGTTGGCGTTGGCCGCTTTCAGTTTGTACTCGGCCTGGAGAATGTCCGGGCGCCGTTGCAGCAGGTCCGACGGCAACCCGGCCGGCAGTTGCTGAACCAGATCGCTGGCCAGTGGTTGCGCCGGCAGTTGCTCGGGGACTGGCGCGCCAACCAGCAGTGTCAGGCTGTTGAGATCCTGCGCCACCTGGCGTTTGTATCGCGCCAGATTGGCTCGCGAACTGTCGACGCTGGTTTGCGCCTGCGCCTGTTCCAGCGCCGAAGACTTGCCGGCCTCACGGTTGCGCGTGGTCAGGCGCAGACTTTGCTGATCGGCGGCCAGGGTCTGGCGCGTCAGTTCGAGCAACTCCTGATCGGCGCGCCAGGTCAGGTAGGCATTGGCGACGTTGGCCACCAGACTCAGCTCGGCACTGCGCCGCGCCTGTTCGGTCGCCAGCCAGGTTTGCAGCGCCTGTTCGCTGAGGCTGCGCACCCGACCGAAAAAATCCAGTTCATAGGCACTGACGCCCAGATTCACCGCATAGGTCGAATTGATCATGGCTTTGCTGCGGGTCACGCTGGGCGGCATGCGCTGGCGCGACTCGCTGGCATTGGCCGATACCGCCGGCAGCAGATCGGCGCGCTGGATCCGATACTGCGCCTGGAACGCCTCGACGTTCAGCGCCGCGACCCGCAGGTCGCGATTGTTCACCAGCGCGCTTTCAATCAACTGTTGCAGCGCCGGGTCGTTGAACAGCGTGCGCCAGTCTTCAGTGCGCGCTGCGGCGGGTTTCGGTGCCGGGTAAACCGCGCCTTGCGGATACTGCGCCGCGCTCGGTGAGGCAGGGCGCTGGTACTCGGGAATCAACGAACAACCGGCCAGCAGGGCGGCGAGGGACAGCAGGGAAATGCGCAGCATCGAACGCTCTCATGCAGAAAAAACACGTGCCGGGCACTGCGTCCCCACACCATCATCAAACACCGTTGAACCACGGCCGCGCGGTTATGCCCCAGCCATCCAGCGCGCCAGACCGTGCCGTCCGCTGACCCCCAGTTTGGCGGTCGCCCGTTTGAGGTAGGTCTCGACCGAACTGCTCTTGACCCGCAGCTTCTCGGCCAGTTGCGGCACGGTACCGCCGGTCAGCAGACCCAGGCAGACTTCCTTTTCCCGCGCCGACAGCACGATGCCACCCAGCGCCAGGCGTTCGTCGAACACCTGCTGCAACGGCGCCTGCTCCAGATCGGCCAAGGGCAGGCGCGGTTGTTTGGCGACAATCTGCCGACTGAGCTGCGCGTGCCGTTCAATCAGCGGCAGCAGGGTGTCGGACAGGCTTTTCAGAAACGACAGTTCCGGCAGGGAAAACACCCGTTGCGTATGCGGTCGGTAGAACGAGATGACACAGCGGCGGTTAGAGGTGCGGGACACCAGATTGCACTGGTGCACGCTGTGCTGCGGATGTTGCGGCTGGAGCGACGCTTTGAGTTGAATCAGCAGGGAATCATTCATCTCGATCATCTTCTGCAACAACGGATGATCGTCCGGACTTTTCAACGGGTCCGATGGCGGGAAGGTCTGCGGCAGTCCGGCGCTGCCCAGCGCCTTGATCTCGACCACGCTGGCCTGACGTTCGTCCAGCGTCCACTCACTGAGATCGACGCGATTGACCGGCACCAGGGTGTCGACCAACTGGAACAGGTTGCTGGCGAAATGATCGTCGCCGGTGCTGGCAATCAGTTCCCCCAGTTGCCAGTAGAAATGCGGGTTTTCCATGTTGCGAATGCTGCCGGTCAGATTCATATCCTTGTCATCCCTGGTTCCGAGTCATCACCGAGTCGTCCGCTATTTATGCAAAAGCCGCCCACGCAATCGTCTCTCCTTGAAACTGATCTGGGGCGGGATTTAAGCCTATGGATTTGTCCTACGTCTGTAGGGGAAAACAGGGACACAAAGTGCCATCATTTCTGAAAGTTGGCGCCGGGCTTCTGACGCCGTTTGCTACAGGTGTTGCGCATCACGTGACTGTTTGGTCACGGCAAGACCTTGAAAACCGGGGCAGTGGCGTTTTTTTGAGGTCACAACGCAGGTCGATGGCAGCGCTGGTGTGTGGCATTTTTCCTACAGGATTTTCAGTGTTTCCTCTCCGAACTTTTAGTGGGTTCCCACCCAATCAGGGGTTACAAGCGCTGACAGGCCAGCCCCCGGGGCGGGGTTGTCCGGGTTTTACGTGTCATGTCGGCATCAGGGCCGATGCTTGAATAGGCGCAAAATCACATGAGAAGGATCTTATGCCGCCTATTTCTGCCCCTGCGGTGGCCACGCCGTCCGCATCGCTCCAGACGTATCCGCTGACCGCTGCGCAGCTGGATATCTGGCTGGATCAGCTGAGTCGCGGGGATTCGCCGCTGTACAACATCGGCGGCTACCTGGACCTCAGCGGGCCGCTGGATCCGGCGCGGATGCAGGCTGCGCTGGAAGCACTGGTAGCCCGGCATGACGCGCTGCGCACGATTCTACTGCCGGGCGCCGGCGCCGATGGCCTGCCTTTGCAGCAGTTCGCCCGGTCAGTAGCGGTGCCGATGCCGATCGACGATGTGTCGGCGCACAGCGACCCGGAATCGGCGGCGCGGGCATTGGTGCAGGCGCGAATCGATCAGCCCTTTGTACTGGACGGCGGCTGCCTGTTGCGTTTTCTGTTGATCCGTCTCGATGAGCAGCGACACTGGCTGTCCGTGCAGGCTCATCACTTGATCGTCGATGGCTGGGGCTTCGGCGAAATGTTCAAGTCGCTGGACGAGATCTACAACGCGCTGGCACACGGCCAACCGACACCGGTCGCGGCGCCGTCGTACATCGACTTCATCGAGGACAATGCGCGCTATCACGCGTCGCCGCGTTATGCGCAGGATCGCGCCTATTGGCTGGACAAGTACCGACAATTGCCCGAGCCGCTGTTGCTGCCACGGCATCAGCAGAGCCTGGCCGGTCAAACTGCGCAGACGCAGGTCTACGCGCAGCCTTTGCCGGCGCTGCTGCACGAGCGCATGCAGCAGGTGGCCCGAGCGTTCGGCGCGTCGGCGTTCCATGTGTTGCTGGCGGCGCTGCATGTCTACTTCAGCCGCACCGCACAACGTGACGAATGGGTGGTTGGATTGCCGATTCTCAACCGCTCCGGCGCGCGCTTCAAATCCACGCTTGGGCTGTTCGCCCAGGTCAGTGCGGTGCGTATGGGCTTCGGTCGCCACTGCACGTTCGCTGAACTGGTGAGTACGATCCGTGAGGAACTGCGCAAGGATTTCCGCCATCAGCGCTTCCCCGTGAGTGAGATGAACCGCGCCCTTGGCCTGCTGCGGGAGGAGCGCTCACAGCTGTTCGAGGTCACGGTGTCCTACGAGCAGGGCACTCATGATTATCGCTACGGCGAGGCGTCGGGACGGATTATCAAGGCCTCGAACGTCGAAGAGGCCACACCGCTGGCGGTGCACTTGCTGAGCAATCTGGCCAATGACGACGCGCGGCTGTACCTGATCTACAGCGAGGCGTATTTCAACGCCGATGAAGTCCAGGCACTGGCTGAACGCTGGCTGCTGATTCTGGAGCAGGGGCTGGAAGCGGTGAACCTGGCGGTGACGGATTTCGATCTGAGCACGCCGGAAGAAACCGCGCTGCTGCAACAGTGGAATGCCACGCGGGTGGACTACCCGGCCCCGACGACCATTCAGCAGCGTGTCGAAGCGCAGGCGACGCTACGGCCGCAGGCGCTGTCGGCGGTTGAGCAAGGGCAAGGCCTGACCTATGCCGAGCTCAATCAGCGCGCCAACGCGCTGGCTCATCATCTGCTCGATCTCGGGGTGCGCCCGGATGACCGGGTGGCGATCGTTGCCCGGCGCGGCCTCGACACACTGGTCGGGCTGTTGGCGATCCTCAAGGCTGGCGCCGCTTATGTGCCGCTGGATCCGACGCATCCAGCCGAGCGCCTGAGCTACCTGCTGGAGGACAGCGCGCCCATCGCGGTGCTGACCCAGCGCGCGCTACGCGGGCATTTGCCGGCGTTGTCGGTGCCGGTGATCGAACTGGATCAGCCGAGCTGGCCCGCCGAACATGTCGGCGCGCCGAAGGTGCCGGGGCTGACCCCGGCCAACCTCGCTTATGTGATTTACACCTCCGGCTCGACCGGCCTGCCCAAGGGGGTGATGGTCGAGCACCGCACCCTGTGCAATCTGGTCGATTGGCACGCTGATGTCTTCGACCTGCATGCCGGCAGCCATACCTCGAGCCTGGCCGGTTTCGGTTTCGATGCGATGGCCTGGGAAGTCTGGCCGGCGCTGTGCGTGGGCGCGACCCTGCACCTGGCGCCGGCCAGCGAGGGCAGCGAAGACATCGATGCGCTGCTCGATTGGTGGCGTGCGCAGCCGCTGGACGTGAGCTTCTTGCCGACGCCGATCGCCGAATACGCGTTCAGCCGCCAGCTCGATCACCCGACGTTGCGCACGCTGCTGATCGGTGGCGATCGCCTGCGTCAGTTCCCGCGTCAGCCATCGTTCGAAGTGATCAACAACTACGGCCCGACCGAAGCCACCGTGGTGGCGACCTCGGGACGTATCGACGCCGGGCAGGCGCTGCACATCGGCAAACCGGTGAGCAACGCCACGGTGTATCTGCTCGACGAGCAGCAGCAACCGGTGCCGCTGGGCGTGACGGGCGAGTTGTACGTCGGCGGGGCCGGGGTGGCGCGCGGTTACCTGAACCGCGCAGAGCTGAGCGCCGAACGCTTCCTGCGTGATCCGTTCAGTGCTGAACCGGGCGCGCGCCTGTACCGCACCGGCGACCTCGCGCGCTGGCGCGCCGACGGCAATCTCGAGTACCTGGGGCGCAACGATGATCAGGTGAAAATCCGTGGCATCCGGATCGAGCCGGGGGAGATCGAGAGCGCAATCGCCAGCCATTCGGCGGTGCGCGAAGCGGTGGTGCTGGTGCGCGACGGGCAATTGCTGGCGTGGTTCACCGAGCAGGCGCCGCTGGACATCAATGAGCTGCACGCGCAGCTGAAAACTCGCCTGAGCAGTGCCATGCTGCCGAGCGCCTATGTGCGTCTGTCGGCGCTGCCGCTGACCGCCAACGGCAAGGTCGATCGCAAGGCGCTGCCGGCGCCCGGGCCGGACGATCTGATCCGCCGCGAATACGAGGCGCCGCAGGGTGAGGTCGAAATCGCCCTGGCGCAGATCTGGGCCGAAGTCCTGCAAGTCGAGCGGGTCGGGCGTCACGATCACTTCTTCGAACTCGGCGGGCATTCGTTGCTGGCGGTGATTCTGATCGAGCGCATGCGTCAGCTCGATCTGAGCAGCGACGTGCGCGTGCTGTTCAGTCAGCCGACCCTGGCGGCGCTGGCGGCTTCGGTCGGCAGCGGTCGGGAGATCGAAGTGCCGGCCAACCGCATCGCCGCCGATTGCACCCATATCGCGCCAGAGATGCTGCCGCTGGTGCAACTGCAGCAGGCGGACATCGAACGGGTCGTCGCCACGGTGCCGGGCGGCGCGGCTAACGTGCAGGATATTTATCCGTTGGCACCGCTGCAGGAAGGCATTCTCTACCACCACATCACCGCTGAGCAGGGCGATCCGTACCTGCTGCAATCGCAACTGGCGTTCGACAGTCTTGAGCGCGTCGAGGCTTTCGCCGCAGCGTTGCGAGAAGTCATGGCGCGGCACGACATTCTGCGCACTTCGGTGCTCTGGGAAGGCCTGAGCACCCCGGTGCAGGTGGTGTGGCGCGAGGCGATTCTGCCGTTGCAGGAGGTCGAGCTGGACCCGGCCGACGGCCCGATCATCGACCAGTTGCACCAGCGCTTCAGTGCCCGGCGTTATCGCCTCGACGTTAGCCAGGCGCCGCTGATGCGCCTGGTGTATGCCCGTGATCCGGCGCTGGATCGGGTGGTGGGGATTCTGCTGTTCCATCACTTGGCGATGGATCACATCGCCCTCGAAGTGATGCGCAGCGAAATGCGGGCCAGTCTGTCGGGGCAGGTCGTGGCGCTGGCGCCGCCGGTGCCGTATCGCAATTACGTGGCGCAGACGCGGCTGGGCGTCAGCGAGCAGGAACACGAGGCGTTTTTCCGTGAGCAACTGGCGGACATCGACGAGCCGACCCTGCCATTCGGCCTGCAGGAAGTGCAGGGCGACGGACGCGGCATCGACGAAGCGCAGCAGGCGTTGCTGGCTGACGTCTATCAGCGTCTGCGCACCCAAGCACGACAGGCCGGGGTCAGCGTGGCGAGTCTGATTCATCTGGCCTGGGCGCGGGTGCTGGCAGCGACGTCGGGCCAACAGCGTGTGGTGTTCGGTACGGTGCTGATGGGGCGTATGCAAGGCGGCGAGGGCGCCGACCGGGCCTTGGGCGTGTTCATCAACAGCTTGCCGTTGCGCATCGATGTCGATGCCGGAGTGCTGGACGCGGTGCGCGCCACCCATGCGCGGCTGACCGCGCTGCTCGGGCATGAGCACGCTTCGCTGGCACTGGCCCAGCGCTGCAGCGGCGTCGCCTCGCCGTCACCGTTGTTCAGCGCTCTGCTCAATTATCGGCACAGTGACGAGTCCGAACTGCTGGAGCCGTCCAGCCAGGCCTGGCAAGGCATCGAAACCCTGGCCAACGAGGAGCGCACCAATTACCCGCTGACCATGAGCGTGGATGATTTTGGCAACGGCTTGCGCCTCACCGGCAGGGCCGTGGCGCAGATCGGCGCGCAGCGGATTTGCGGCTACATGCAAACCGCGTTGAGCGGCCTGGTACAGGCCTTGGAGCAGACTCCGCAACAACTGTTGAACCGCTTGCCGATCCTGCAAGCCGAGGAGTTGCAACGTTTGCTGATCACGTTCAACGCCACCGAGGTCGATTGTCCGCTGGACCAGCCACTGCACGCGTTGTTCGAAGCACAGGTGCGGCGTAAGCCGGACGCCATCGCGCTGCAATCCGCGCAGGGAACCCTGACTTACCTTGAGCTCAATCAGCGCGCCAATCGTCTGGCCCATCACCTGCGTGAACTCGGCGTGCAACCGGACTCGCGCGTAGCAATCTGCGTCGAGCGCGGACTGGATCTGATCGTTGGTTTGCTCGGCATCCTCAAGGCTGGCGGCGCCTATGTGCCGCTGGATCCGGACTATCCGCTGGAGCGCCTGAATTACATGTTGCAGAACAGCGCGCCGGTCGCACTGCTGGTGCATGGCGCCACGCGGCAATTGCTCGGCGAACCGAGTGTGCCGCTGATCAATCTGGATCACGGCAGTTGGGAGCTGCAGCCGTCAGGAAATCCGCAGGTGCCTGGCCTGAATGCTTCGAATCTCGCTTACATGATCTACACCTCGGGCTCCACCGGATTGCCCAAAGGCGTGATGATCGAGCATCGCAGCGCCTGCAACATGGTGCACTGGGGCTCGCAGCTCAGTCCGCCGACCGAACACGGTGCGCTGCTGCAAAAAGCGCCGTTCAGCTTCGACAGTTCGGTGTGGGAGATCTTCTGGCCGCTGTGTTCCGGGATGCGTCTGGTACTGGCGCGACCGGACGGCAACCGCGATTCGGCCTATGTGGTGCAGACCATTCGCGAGCATCAGGTCACCGTAGTCAAATTCGTTCCTGCGTTACTGCAGCAGTTCATTGAGCAGGACGGTGTCGAACAGTGCACCAGCCTGACCGATGTGCTCAACGGTGGTGGCGAACTCAGCGCAGCGCTGGCCCGCCAAGTGCGCGATCGCCTGCCGTGGGTGCGGTTGCACAACGTTTATGGCCCGACTGAAACCACGGTGGACAGCACAGGCTGGACGCTGGAACCGGACATGCCGGTGCCGGACAACGTGGTGCCAATCGGCACAGCACTGAGCAACACGCGGCTGTACGTGCTTGATCCGTACGGTCAACCAGTGCCACATGGCGTCAGCGGTGAGTTGCACATCGGCGGCGTCGGCGTGGCGCGTGGTTATCACGGTTTGCCGGAAATGCAGGCCGAGCGCTTCATCGACAGCCCGTTTGTGGCGGGTGATCGCCTGTACCGCACTGGCGATTTGGCGCGCTACAACAATCATGGGGAACTGGAATTCCTCGGCCGCAACGACTTCCAGATCAAGCTGCGGGGCTTGCGTCTGGAGCCGGGGGAAATCGAGGCACGGTTGATCGAACATCCGGCGATTCGCGAGGCGGTGGTGATGGTCCGCGATGAGCGTCTGGTGGCCTGGTACAGCTTGCGCGCCGGCATCGACGCGCCATCGTTGGAAACCTTGCGCGGCCAAGTGCTGGAGCGTTTGCCGGAGTACATGGTGCCCGGCGCGTTTGTGCGGCTCGACGCTTTGCCGCTGACACCAAACGACAAGATCGATCGCAAAGCCTTGCCGGAGCCGGGAGCCGACGCAGTCATCAATCGCCCATACGTGGCACCCGAGGGTGAAGTCGAAACCGCGCTGGCGCAGATCTGGAGCGAAGTGCTTGGCGTCGAACAGGTCGGTCGCCATGACAACTTCTTCGAACTCGGCGGGCATTCGTTGCTGGCGGTGAGTCTGGTGGCGCGCATGCGTCAGAGCGGTTTGCACACCGACGCCCGTGCGCTGTTCAGCCAGCCGACGCTGGCGGCACTGGCGCTCAGCACCACACCCGAGGCGCAGCAAGTGTTCATCCCGCAAACCACCATCCCGAGCCTCAATCGCAAACGCCGGCTCTAGCCCGGAATTGATTGTGTAAACCAAACCCTGTGGGGGATTGCGGCGGCCGAGCCGGCGGCTTGTCCCCGCTTCCCATGTCAGCCCCGCAAGCCCCGATGTTTTAGTTTTTCCAGGCTGCGCACAGCAGGCACGGACTCGCGGCTGCGCGCTCCTTTTTCTCGTATTTACAGCAGGTTATCCCATGCATTTCAGCGAACTGATGGCTGTTCTTTCCACCCATGCGATCCGCCTTCAACAGGAAGATGAAGACCTGGTCATTCTGGGCAGCGACGACGCGCTGGACGATGCGTTGTGGGACAGCCTCAGCGAACACAAGGCGCAGTTGCTGGAGCTGGTCGCGCAAAACGGTGGCGACTGGCTGAGCCCGGCGTTTCGCATCACCCCGGACATGCTGCCGCTGGTGACTCTGGATCAGCCGACCATCGATCGCCTGGTCGCCAAAGTACCCGGCGGCGCCGCCAACCTGCAGGACATTTACCCGCTGGCGCCGCTGCAGGAAGGCATGCTTTATCTGCACCTGTCGGCGCCCGCCGGTGACCCCTACGTGTCGCAAGCGCGATTCGCCTTCGACAGCCGCGAACGTCTGGAGGCTTTCGCCGAGGCGCTGCAATGGATGATCGAACGCCACGACATTCTGCGCACTTCGTTTGTCTGGGAGCGCCTGGATGAACCGCTGCAAGTGGTGCAGCGGCAGGCTCGTCTGCACTGCGAAGAAATCGCCCTCGACCCGGGCGCGGATGTCCTGACGCAACTGCTGGAGCGCCACGACCCACGGTTCTTCCGCCTCGACATCCGGCAGGCGCCGCTGCTGCGTCTGGTGTACGCCATGGATCCGGCCAACGGGCGCGTGGTCGCGCTGTTGCTGTTCCATCACCTGATCATGGACCACGTCGCCCTCGACGTGGTGCGCCGGGAAACCCGCGCGCATCTGCTGGGCCAGACCGCGCAGGTCGGGCCGCCGGTGCCATACCGCGATCACCTGGCCAAGGCCCGCCTGCGTCTGGACGAGCAGGTGCACGAAGCGTTTTTCCGCGAGATGCTCGCCGACATCGACGAGCCGACCTTGCCGTGTGGTCTGCAGGATGTGCAGGGCGATGGCCAAGGCATCGAAGAAGCCTTGCTGATGCTCGACACCGATTTCAGCCGGCAACTGCGCGGCCAGGCACGTCAGCTCGGTGTCAGTGTGGCGAGCCTGATGCACCTGGCGCTGGCGCGGGTGCTCGGCCAGTTGTCCGGGCGCACGGCTGTGGTGTTCGGCACTGTGCTGCTGGGGCGGATGGAGGCGGGCGAGGGCGGCGAACAGGCGCTGGGGATGTTCATCAACACATTGCCGCTGCGCGTGGATGTCGGGCAGGACGGCGTGCGTGCCGGGGTGCTGGCCACCCATCGACGCCTGACCGCGTTGCTCGGCCATGAACAGACTTCACTGGCCCTGGCCCAGCGTTGCAGCGCAGTGGCGGTGCCGACGCCGTTGTTCAGCGCGATCCTCAACTATCGCCACAGCAGCAGTGAAGAGATCGCCGAGGTCAGCGAACTGGCCCCCGGCGTGCAAGTGCTGGGCGCCCGCGAGCGCACCAACTACCCGCTGACGATCAACATCGACGACCTCGGCGAAGACTTGCGCATCACCGCGCTGGCGGATGCGGCGCTGGGTGCCGAACGCATCGCCGCTTACCTGCACACCGCGTTGCACAGCCTGCTGCAGGCCTTGCAATCGACCCCGGATGCACCGCTGCAACGCCTGAATACTCTGCCGGCGGCCGAGCGCGAATACCTGCTGCACGGGGTCAACTCGCCGTTGCCGCAGTTCCCGGAAACCCCTTTGATCCATCAGCAATTCGAAGCCCACGCGGCGGCACGCCCGGAGGCCGCAGCGCTGCTGTTCGAAGAGCAGACGCTGAGCTACGGCGAGCTCAACCGCCGCGCCAATCAGCTTGCGCATCACCTGCTGGCGCGGGGGATTCGTCCGGATCAGCGCGTGGCGATCTGCGTCGAGCGCGGCCCGCAGATGATCATCGGCCTGCTTGGTATCCTCAAGGCCGGCGCCGGTTACGTGCCGATCGACCCGGCCTATCCACTGGAGCGCATCGCCTACACCTTGCAGGACAGCGCCCCGGTGGCGGTGCTGACCCAGGCCGATACGCTGGATCGGGTTGGCGCGCTCAATGTGCCGATCATCGATCTGGACAGCCTGCAGTTGCAGGCTGAACTCAGCAGCAATCCGCAGATTCCCGAGCTGACCCCAAATCATCTCGCCTATGTGATCTACACCTCCGGTTCCACCGGGTTGCCCAAAGGCGTGATGGTCGAACACCGCAACGTGGTGCGACTGTTTTCGGCGACCCACGACTGGTTCAACTTCAACCCGCAAGACGTGTGGGCGCTGTTCCATTCCTTCGCCTTCGATTTCTCGGTGTGGGAAATCTGGGGCGCGCTGGCGTTCGGCGGACAATTGTTGCTGGTGCCGCAGGCTGTCAGCCGCTCGCCGGACGACTGCTACGCGCTGCTGTGCCGCACTGGCGTCACCGTGCTCAATCAGACCCCGAGCGCCTTCCGTCAACTGATCGCCGCGCAGGGCCGCAGCCCGTTGCAGCACTCGTTGCGCGAAGTGATCTTCGGCGGCGAAGCACTGGAACCGGGCCTGCTCAAACCGTGGTACGCGCGGGTCGGCAATGCCGGTACGCGGCTGGTGAACATGTACGGCATCACTGAAACCACGGTGCACGTGACCTATCGCCCACTGCAGGCAGCGGACGCGCTGCTGGTCGGGCGCAGCCCGATCGGTGTGGGCATTCCCGACCTGCAACTGTACGTGCTCGACGCGCAGCGCGAGCCGGTGCCGGCCGGCGTGATCGGCGAGTTGTACGTCGGTGGCGCCGGGGTTGCCCGGGGTTACCTCAATCGTGAAGCGCTGACTGCTGAACGCTTTATCGCCGACCCGTTCAGCGGCCGTGCCGAGGCGCGTCTGTACAAGACCGGTGACCTGGCGCGCTGGACCGCCGATGGCAGCCTCGAATACCTCGGTCGCAACGACGATCAAGTGAAGATCCGTGGTTTCCGCATCGAACTCGGTGAAATCGAAGCTCGCCTCGCCGCCTGCGACGGTGTGCGCGAAGCGCTGGTGATCGCCCGCGAAGACAGTCCCGGTGACAAGCGTCTTGTCGCCTACTGGCTGGCCGCCGCAGGCACTGAACCGAGCGCCGCGCAATTGCGCGACGAGTTGCTGCTGTCGCTCGCCGACTACATGGTGCCGAGCGCCTTTGTGCGCCTCGACGCCATACCGCTGACCACCAACGGCAAGCTTGATCGCAAAGCCTTGCCGCAACCGGACAGCGATGCGTTCGCCCGTCGCGGTTTCGAAGTCCCAGTGGGGGAAGTCGAAACCCTGATTGCCGGGATTTGGCAGAGCCTGCTCGGTGTCGAGCAGGTCGGGCGGCACGACAATTTCTTCGAACTCGGCGGCCATTCGCTGTTGGCGGTGAAACTGATCGAACGCATGCGCCAGCACGACTTGCAGTGCGACGTGCGCGTGCTGTTCGGCCAGCCGAGCGTTGCGGCGCTGGCGGCGACCTTGAGTCACAGTCACGCCCTACGGGTTCCAGAAAATCTGATTGCCGCCGATTGCACGCGGATCACCCCGGACATGCTGCCGCTGGCCACGCTGGATCAGGCCGCCATCGACCGCGTGGTCGCCAATGTGCCCGGCGGCGTCGGCAATGTGCAGGATATTTACGGCCTGGCGCCGTTGCAGGCGGGGATTCTCTACCACCATCTGGCGACCAGCGCCGGGGATCCGTACGTGCTGCAGGCGCAATTCGCCTTCGCCGGTCTGGCACAGATCAAGGCTTTCGTCCGTGCGTTGAATGCGGTGATCGAGCGCCACGACATTCTGCGCACCAGCGTGGTTTGGGAAGGGCTTGAGGAGCCAGTGCAAGTGGTCTGGCGCGAGGCGCCGCTGGCGCT
Source organism: Pseudomonas sp. PS01299 (assembly GCF_029960145.1). Lineage (NCBI taxonomy): Bacteria > Pseudomonadati > Pseudomonadota > Gammaproteobacteria > Pseudomonadales > Pseudomonadaceae > Pseudomonas > Pseudomonas sp. PS01299. The sequence continues at coordinate 21,455 of NZ_JASCPO010000016.1, forward strand.
GGAACGGGTCGATGCCGACCTGCTGGAGGGCGATGTGCTGGAGCAGATGCAGGCGCGGTTCGATCCACGGCACTACCGCCTCGACCTGCGCCGGGCGCCGCTGATGCGTCTGGCCTACACCGAAGACCGTGAACAACAGCGCTGGGTCGGCATCCTGTTGCTGCACCACATCGTGCTCGACCACACCGCACTGGAAGTGTTGCTGGCGGAAATGAACGACAGCCTGTACCCGAGCGGCGCCGATTTGCCGATGCCGGTGCAGTACCGCAACTACGTGGCGCAGGCGCAGCAACAGGCCAATGCCGAGGCGCATGAAGCGTTCTTCCGCGACATGCTCGGCGACATCGACGAGCCGACCGTGGCCTTCGGTGTGCAGGACGTACATGGCGACGGCAGCACCATTGTCGACAGCGAGCAGGCGCTGGATTCGAGCGTGGCCCAGCGCTTGCGCGAGCAGGCGCGCCGCCTCGGCATCAGCGCGGCCAGTCTGGTGCACCAGGCCTGGGGCCAGGTGCTGGCGCAGGTTTCGGGGCGCGAAGAGGTGGTGTTCGGCACCGTGCTGCTCGGGCGCATGCAGGGCGGCGAGGGCGCCGATCGCGCACTCGGCATGTTCATCAACACCTTGCCGTTGCGGGTCAGTGTTGGCGCTACCTCGGTAGAGCAAGGCGTGCGCGCTACTCATGAGCGTCTGGCGCAATTGCTGGCGCATGAGCAGGCCTCGCTGTCGCTGGCCCAGCGTTGCAGCGGTGTTGCCGCGTCGCTGCCGCTGTTCAGCAGCTTGCTCAACTATCGCCACAGCGCGGCGGAACCGACAGGCGTGGCCTGGGACGGGATCGAGATTCTCAGCTCGCGCGAGCGCAGCAACTATCCGCTGGTGGTCAGCGTCGACGACCTCGGCACCGGTTTCCGCCTGAGCGTGCAGGCGGTGCCGCAAGTGGATGGCGCGCGGGTCTGCGATTACCTGCAAACCGCGCTGCACAACTTGCTGACCGCTCTGGAGCACTCGCCAGCAACGTCGCTGCGGCAGATATCGGTGCTGTCGCCGAGCGAACGCCAGCGGGTCCTGGTCGGCTTTAACATCACCGGTCGCGACTACCCGCCGGCGCAAACCGTGCAGCGTTTGGTCGAGGCCCGGGCGGCCGCGCACCCCGAGGCATTGGCGGCGGTGCAAGGCGCGCAGCAGTTGAGCTATGGCGAACTCAATCAGCGGGCCAATCGCCTGGCACATCACCTGATTGGCCTTGGCGTGCAGCCCGATGACCGGGTCGCCCTATGTGCCCGGCGCAGCCCGGACATGCTGGTGGCGCTGCTGGCGATCCTCAAGGCCGGCGCCGGTTATGTGCCGGTCGATCCGGCGTATCCGGCGGAACGCATCGCCTACCTGTTGCAGGACTGCGCCCCGGTGGCGGTGGTGGCGCAGGCATCGACTCGCGATCTGCTCGGTGGCGTGCAGGTCATTGATCTGGACAACGACCTCTGGCAGCACCTGTCGGATGCCAATCCGCAGGTGCCGGCATTGACGCCGAAGCATCTGGCTTACGTGATCTACACCTCCGGCTCCACCGGCCAACCGAAAGGGGTGATGGTCGAGCATGCGACCCTGGAAAACCTTGTGCACTGGCACGCTGAAGCCTTTGATTTGCAGGCCGGCAGCCAGACCGCGAGTGTCGCCGGCTTCGGTTTCGATGCGATGGCCTGGGAAGTCTGGCCGGCACTGTGTGTCGGCGCGACCTTGCACCTGCCGCCGCCGTCGATCCGCAACGAGCACCTCGACGAGATGCTCGACTGGTGGTGCGCGCAGCCGTTGCAGGTCAGCTTCTTGCCGACGCCGGTGGCCGAATACGCGTTCAGCCGGCAATTGCAGCACCCGACCTTGCGCACGCTGCTGATCGGCGGCGACCGACTGCGTCAGTTCAGTCGCCAGCAAACCTTCGAAGTGATCAACAACTATGGCCCGACCGAAGCCACGGTGGTCGCCACCTCGGGGCCGGTCGAACTGGATCAGCCGCTGCATATCGGCCGGCCGATCGCCAACGTCAGAATCTATGTGCTGGACGCCGAGCAGCGTCCGGTGCCGGTGGGCGTGGCGGGCGAGTTGTATGTCGGCGGGGCAGGCGTGGCGCGCGGCTATTTGAATCGCCCCGAGCTGAGCGCTGCGCAGTTCCTTTTCGACCCATTCAGCGATGAGCCGCAGGCGCGCATGTACCGCACCGGCGATCAGGCGCGTTGGCTGGCCGACGGCAACATCGAGTACCTGGGGCGCAACGATGATCAGGTCAAACTGCGTGGCGTGCGTATCGAGCTCGGTGAAATCGAAGCCGCGCTCGGCAGTCACGTTGCACTGCAGGAAGCGGTGGTGCTGGTTCGCGATGGGCGGCTGATTGCGTGGTTCACCGAGCGCACGGCGGTCGATATTCAGCAGTTGCACACGCATTTACAGGCACGCTTGCCGGATGCGCTGCTGCCGGCGGCTTACGTGCGGCTGGACGCATTGCCGCTGACCGCCAACGGCAAGATCGACCGCAAGGCCTTGCCGGAACCGGAGCACGGCGCGTGGCTCAGCCGCGAATATGAAGCGCCACAAGGTGCCGTGGAAAACGCGCTGGCGCAGATCTGGATCGACGTGCTGAAAGTCGAGCGAGTCGGGCGTCACGATAACTTCTTCGAACTGGGCGGGCATTCGCTGTTGGCGGTGAGCCTGATCGAACGCATGCGCCAGATCGACCTCGCGGCTGACGTGCGCGTGCTGTTCAATCAGCCGACCCTGGCCGCATTGGCCGCCGCTGTGGGCAGCGGTCGCGAAATCGAGGTGCCGGCCAACCGCATTCCGCCGGGCTGCACCCGCATCACTCCGGACATGCTCAGCCTGACTGAACTCGATCAGGCCAGCATCGAGCGTATCGTCGCCACCGTGCCGGGCGGGGCCGCCAACGTGCAGGACATCTATCCGCTGGCACCGCTGCAGGAAGGCATTCTTTACCACCACTTGAGCGCCGAACAGGGCGATCCGTACCTGCTGCAATCGCGGCTGATCTTCGACAGCGTCGAGCGCTTGCGCACCTTCAGCCAAGCCTTGCAGCAGGTCATCGCGCGTCACGACATTCTGCGCACCAGCGTGGTCTGGGAAGGGCTGGCGAGTCCGCAGCAAGTGGTCTGGCGTCAGGCGCCGCTGGTGGTGCAAGCGGTGCCGCTGGATCCGGCGCAGGGCGACGTTCTCGAACAGTTGCACGCGCGGTTCGATGCCCGGCACAACCGCCTCGACCTGAGCCAGGCGCCGCTGATGCGCATCGTCTACGCCGAAGACCCGGCGCAGCAACGGGTGGTGGCGATCATCCTGTTCCAGCACTTGATTCTCGACCACACCGCCATGGAGGTGGTGGGCCAGGAAATGCGTGCTTTCATGTTCGATCAGGCCGACAGCCTCGGCACGCCGATGCCGTACCGCAACTACGTGGCGCAGGCGCGTCTGGGCGCCAGCGAGCAGGAGCACGAAGCGTTTTTCCGCGACATGCTCGGCGATATCGACGAACCGACCCTGCCGTTCGGCCTGCATGACGTGCAAGGCGATGGCGGCGACATCGAGGAGGCGCAGCAAGCCGTCGATGCCGGATTGACCCTGCGCCTGCGGGAGCAGGCGCGGCAGTTGGGTGTCAGCCCGGCGAGCCTGATGCACCTGGCCTGGGCGCAGGTGCTGGGCGTGCTTGCCAACCGCCGCGATGTGGTCTTCGGCACGGTGCTGTTGGGTCGTTTGCAGGGCGGTGAAGGCGCGGATCGCACCCTCGGCGTGTTCATCAACACCTTGCCGCTGCGGGTGGATGTCAGCGAAGGCGTGCGCGCTGCGGTCAAGACTACCCACGCACGGCTGACCGCGTTGCTGGCCCATGAACACGCGCCATTGGCGCTGGCCCAGCGTTGCAGCGCGGTGTCCGGGGCGCCCCTGTTCAGCGCCTTGCTCAACTACCGGCATACCGCTGCCGAAGCGCAGCCGCATGACGGTCAGGGCATCTGGGAAGGCGTGCAATTGCTTGGCGGCGAAGAACGCAGCAACTATCCGCTGACCCTCAGCGTCGACGATCTGGGCGAAGGTTTTTCCCTGTCCGTGCTGGCGTTGGCGCAGATCGGCGCGCAACGGATCTGCGGCTACATGCACACCGCGCTGGAGCATCTGGTGCACGCGCTGGAACAGGCGCCGCAACGTCCGCTCAACCGCTTGCCGATTCTTGCGGTCGAGGAATACGAGCGCTTGCTGGTCGGTTTCAACCCGACTGCGGCGGCGTATCCGCGCGGTGCAACGATTCAGACGCTGGTGCAAACGCAGGCCGAGCAGCAGCCGCAGGCATTGGCGGTGGTGCAGGGCACGCAGCAACTGACCTATGCGCAACTCAATCAGCAGGCCAATCGCCTGGCGCATCACTTGCTGGGCCTCGGCGTGCAACCGGACGACCGGATTGCCGTGTGCCTGCAACGCAGTCCGCAGATGCTGGTGGCGCTGCTGGCGATTCTCAAGGCCGGCGCCGGTTACGTGCCGGTCGATCCGGCGTACCCGGCCGAACGCATCGCGTATTTGTTGCAGGACAGCGATCCGGTGGCGGTGCTGGCGCAGGGATCGACCCGCGAGCTGCTGGGCCGGGTGCCGGTGATCGATCTGGACCACGTCCTCTGGCAACACCTGCCGCAGACCAATCCGCAACTGCCGACGTTGACCCCGGCGCATCTGGCCTACGTGATCTACACCTCGGGATCGACCGGCCAGCCGAAAGGCGTGATGGTCGAACACGCGACCCTGGAAAACCTTGTGCACTGGCACTGTGAGGCGTTCGACCTGCGCGCCGGCAGCCACACCGCCAGCGTCGCAGGTTGCGGTTTCGACGCGATGGCCTGGGAGGTCTGGCCGGCGCTGTGTGTCGGCGCGACCCTGCACCTGCCGCCGCCGTCGATCAGTAACGAACACCTCGATGAACTGCTCGACTGGTGGCGCGCGCAGCCGTTGCAAGTGAGCTTCCTGCCGACGCCGATTGCCGAATACGCCTTCAGTCGTGAGCTGGGTCACCCGACCTTGCGCACGCTGTTGATCGGTGGCGACAAGTTGCGCCAGTTCTCGCGTGAGCAGACGTTTGCCGTGATCAACAACTACGGCCCGACCGAAGCCACGGTGGTCGCGACCTCCGGCCCGGTCGCGGTCGGCGCGCTGCTGCACATCGGCCGGCCCATCAGCAACGCCCGGATCTACCTGCTCGATGAACAGCAGCGTCCGGTGCCGGTGGGGGTTGCCGGTGAACTGTACGTCGGTGGCGCGGGTGTCGCCCGTGGTTATTTGAACCGTCCCGAGCTGACCGCCGAACGCTTCCTCGACGACCCGTTCAGTGACGAACCGCAGGCGCGCATGTACCGCACCGGCGATCTCGCGCGCTGGCTGGCGGACGGCAATATCGAGTACCTGGGACGTAACGACGATCAGGTCAAACTGCGCGGCGTGCGGGTGGAACTGGGTGAAATCGAAGCCGCGCTGTCCAGCCATGCGGCGGTGCAGGACGCGGTGGTGCTGGTGCGCGAGGCGCGGTTGATCGCCTGGTTTACTGCTCGCACAACAGTCGATAACGAGGATCTTCGCGCGCATTTGCAAGCGCGTCTGCCACAGGCACTGGTGCCGGCAGCTTACGTGCGGCTTGAGGCGCTGCCACTGACCGCCAACGGTAAACTCGACCGCAAGGCCTTGCCCGAACCGGATCAGGACGCCTGGCTCAGCCGCGAATACGCAGCCCCGCAAGGGCCGGTGGAAACCGCGCTGGCGCAGGTCTGGGCCGAGGTGCTGCAGGTCGAACAGGTCGGACGGCACGACAACTTCTTTGAACTGGGCGGGCATTCGCTGCTGGCGGTGACCCTGATCGAGCGCATGCGTCAGCTCGGCCTGAGCACCGACGTGCGCGTGCTGTTCAGCCAGCCAACCCTCGCCGCGCTGGCGGCCGCCGTCGGCAGCGGTCGCGAAGTCGCGGTGCCGGTCAACCTGATTGTGCCCGGTTGCACGCGCATTACCCCGGAACTGCTACCGCTGGTGGAACTGGATCAGGCCAGCATCGAGCGCATCGTTGCAACGGTGCCGGGCGGTGCCGCCAACGTGCAGGACATCTATCCGCTGGCACCGTTGCAGGAAGGCATTCTTTACCACCACTTGAGCGCCGAACAGGGCGATCCATACCTGCTGCAATCGCGCCTGGCATTCGACAGCCTTGAACGCTTGCACGCCTTCGCCGCCGCGCTGCGCCAGGTCATGACACGTCACGACATTCTGCGCACCGGAGTGGTCTGGGAAGGGTTGGCGACGCCGGTGCAAGTGGTCTGGCGCGAAGCTCAACTGCCGCTGCAGGAAGTCGCACTCGACCCGGCCGCCGGTGACGTACTCGCGCAATTGTTTGAGCGTTTCGACGCGCGGCATTTCCGCATCGACCTCAGTCAGGCGCCGCTGATTCGCCTGGTGTATGCGCAGGATCCGGCCAACCACCGGGTGGTCGCCATGCTGCTGTTCCATCACATCGCCATGGATCACACGGCGCTGGAAGTGGTGCAGCAGGAACTGCAGGCGCTGCTCTTCGGTCACGGCGAAGCCCTGATACCCGCCGTGCCGTATCGCAATTACGTGGCGCAGACCCGGCTGGGCGTCAGCGAGCAGGAGCATGAAGCGTTCTTCCGCGCGATGCTCGGCGAGATCGACGAGCCAACGCTGCCGTTCGGTCTGCTGGACGTGCACGGTGACGGCCATGACATCGAAGAAGTCCGTCAGCGCGTGCCGGAAGTCTTGGCGCAGCGCTTGCGCAGCCAGGCGCGGCAGCTGGGCGTGAGCGTCGCGAGCCTGTTCCATCTGGCATTTGCCCAGGTATTGGCGGCGACCTCCGGGCATGACCGCGTGGTGTTCGGCACCGTGCTACTGGGGCGTATGCAGGGCGGTACCGGCGCTGATCGCGGTCTGGGAATGTTCATCAACACGCTGCCGCTGCGGGTGGATCTGGGCGATGTTTCGGTGCGTGCCGGGGTGCGCGCCACCCATGCGCAACTGACCGCATTGCTCGGCCATGAACATGCGTCACTGGCATTGGCCCAGCGTTGCAGCGGGGTGGCGGCGCCGTCGCCGCTGTTCAGCGCCATGCTCAACTACCGGCACAGCGTCAGCGCGGAACAGTTGCAAGCCAATCGCCTGGCCTGGCAAGGCATCGAAAATCTGTCCAGCGAGGAACGAACCAACTATCCGCTGAGCTTCAACGTCGATGACCTGGGCCAGGGCTTTGATCTCACGGCCATGACCCCTTCGCAGATTGGCGCGGCGCGGGTGTGTGGCTACATGCAGCAGGCGTTGGCGGGGCTGGTCGAAGCGCTGGAGCAGACACCGCAGCAGGCCCTGAATCGCCTGCCGGTGCTGGCGGATGCCGAGCGCCAGCAGTTGCTGTTCGGCCTGAATGCCACGGACGTCGATTACGACCTTGAGCAGACCATTCATGGCTTGTTCGAAGCGCAAGTGGCGCGCTCGCCGCAGGCGCCCGCCGTGGTCGCGGGTGAGCAGCAACTCAGCTACGCCGAACTCAACGCCCGAGCCAATCAACTGGCGCGGCATCTGCGTGAATTGGGCGTAGGCCCGGATGCGCGGGTGGCGTTCTGCGTCGAGCGCGGTCTGGACATGGTGGTCGGGCTGCTGGCGATCCTCAAGGCTGGCGGCGGTTATGTGCCGCTGGACCCGGCGTATCCGCTGGAGCGTCTGGCCTACATGCTGAAAGACAGCGCGCCGTTGGCGGTGCTGGTGCAGGGAACCACGCGTTCGTTACTCGGCGAAGTCTCAGTGCCGGTGGTCGATCTGGATCAGCCGCACTGGCAATCGCTGCCTGCCGACAACCTTTCAGTAGCCGAACTGACCCCGCAGCACACCGCTTACGTCATTTACACCTCCGGTTCCACTGGCCAACCGAAAGGCGTGATCAACGAACACAGCGGGGTGGTCAACCGATTGCTGTGGATGCAGGACGCCTATCAACTGACCTCCAGCGACACGGTATTGCAGAAAACCCCGTTCAGCTTCGACGTCTCGGTCTGGGAGTTCTTCTGGCCGCTGATGACCGGCGCACGTCTGGTCATGGCCCGGCCCGAGGGGCACAAGGATCCGCAGTACCTCAGCGAAATCATCGAACGCGAACAGATCACCACGCTGCACTTTGTTCCGTCGATGCTCGATGTGTTCCTCGCTCATGCTGACACCGCACGCTGCAGCAGCCTGCGGCAAGTCATGTGCAGCGGCGAAGCGTTGCCGGGCAGCGTGGTACGGCGCTTCAAGCAGCAACTGCCGGCCAGCCAATTGCACAACCTCTACGGCCCGACCGAGGCTGCGGTGGACGTGACCGCGTGGAACTGCGCCGGGCCGCTGGAACAAACGCCAGACAACACGCCGATCGGCAAACCGATCGCCAACACCCGCATGTACATCCTCGATGCCCAGCAACAACCGGTGCCGCACGGCGTGGTCGGCGAGCTGTATATCGGTGGCGTGCAGGTGGCGCGCGGTTATCTGAATCGCCCGGAGCTGAACGCCGAGCGCTTCCTCAACGATCCGTTCCAGGCCAATGGGCGGATGTACCGCACTGGCGACGTCGCCCGCTATCTGCCGGACGGCAATATCGAATACCTGGGCCGTAACGACGATCAGGTGAAGATCCGTGGCCTGCGCATCGAACTCGGTGAAATCCAGGCACGCCTGACCCAGATCGATGGCGTGCAGGAAGCCGCCGTACTGGCCCGCGAAGATGCATCCGGCGACAAGCGTCTGGTGGCGTACTACACCGGCGCACGCCTGGAAATCGACGTGCTGCGCAGCCATCTGCTGGAGCACCTGCCGGACTATATGGTGCCCGCGCTGTTCGTGCACCTCGATGCATTGCCGCTCAGCCCCAACGGCAAACTCGACCGCAAGGCACTGCCGGCCCCGGATCTGGCGGCGCTGACCGCCCGCGAATACGAAGCCCCGGTGGGCGAAGTGGAAATCACCCTCGCACGGCTCTGGGCAGAGTTGCTCAACGTCGAGCGGGTAGGGCGCCACGATCATTTCTTTGAACTGGGTGGTCACTCGCTGCTGGCGGTCAGTCTGATCGGCCGGCTGCGTCAGGAAGGCATGGAAGCCGATGTCAGGTCGCTGTTCGAACATCCGACCTTGGCAGGCTACGCCGCAATTACCGAACGAATGGAGATCGTCCTGTGAACGTGATCGAACTGTTGGCCACATTGAAGGCTAAAGATATCCAGCTGGCGGTCGCGGACGACCAATTGCGGGTCAATGGCAACAAGCAGGCGTTGAACGACCCGGCGTTGCTGGCGCTGTTGCGCGAGCACAAACCGGCGCTGATCGAACTGATCAAGGCCGGGCAGTACTCGGCCAGCAAGCACGGTCAGGTCGAAGTGCCAGCCAACGGCATCGTTGCGGGCACCACGCACATCACCCCGGCGATGCTGACGCTGGTCGAGCTCGACCAAACCACCATCGACCACCTCGTCGCACAAGTCCCCGGCGGCGCAGCCAATGTGCAGGACATCTACCCGCTGGCGCCGCTGCAGGAAGGCATCCTGTATCACCACGTCAGTGGCGGTGACGGCGATCCGTATGTCATGCAATCGCATTTCGCCTTTGCCAGCCGCGAGCGTTTTCAAGCGTTCGCTCATGCGCTGCAAGCGGTGATCGATCGCCATGACATTCTGCGCACCGCTGTGCATTGGGCAGGGCTGGATGCACCGGTGCAGGTGGTCTGGCGCCGCGCCGAACTGCCGGTGGAAGAGGTGACGTTGCCTGATGCAAATGGCGACGTGCTGGCGTATCTGCACGAGCGCTTCGACGCCCGGCATTTCCGCCTCGACGTTACCCAGGCGCCGCTGATGCGTCTGGCCCACGCCTGGGATGAGGCCGGGCAACGGGTGATCGCCACGCTGTTGTTCCATCACATGGCGCTCGACCACTCGGCCCTCGACGTGGTGCGCCACGAAATGCGCGCGTGCCTCACCGGGCAGCGTGAACGGCTCGGGCGCCCGGTGCCGTTTCGCAACTACGTGGCGCAGGCGCGTCTGGGCGTCAGCGAGGCCGAGCACGAGGCGTTTTTCCGCGAGATGCTCAGCGACATCGACGAACCGACGCTGCCTTACGGCCTGCAGGACGTGCAGGGTGACGGCAGCGAAATCGTCGAACTCAGCGTGCCGGTCGCGGCGCTATTGGGCCAGCGTCTGCGGGCGCAGGCGCGGTCGCTCGGCGTCAGTGTCGCGAGCCTGTTCCACCTCGGCTGGGCGCAGGTGCTGGCCGCGCTGACCGGCAAGCAGCAGGTGGTGTTCGGCACGGTGCTGATGGGCCGCATGCAAGGCGCTGAAGCGATTGATCGGGCGCTGGGGATTTTCATCAACACCTTGCCGTTGCGGGTGAACATCGACGGGCAGGACGTGCGCGCGGCGGTCAACGCCACCCACGCCCGGTTGACCACGCTGATGCGGCACGAACACGCACCGCTGGCCCTGGCTCAGCGCTGCAGCCACGTCGTGGCGCCGACCCCGCTGTTCAGCACACTGCTCAATTATCGTCACAGCCACAACGTGGCCACTGCCAGCGCCGAGACCCTCGCGGCGTGGCAGGGCATCACCACCCTGCACTCAGAAGAGCGCAGCAACTATCCGCTGACGATGAGTGTCGATGACCTCGGTGACGGTTTCAGCCTGACCCTGCTGGCCAGCACCCAGACCGATCCACAGCGCATCTGCGACTACCTGCACTGCGCGCTGGAAAACCTCGTGCTTGCGCTGGAGCAGGCGCCGCAGACACCGGTCAACCAACTGCCGATCCTGCCGGCGGCGGAGCTTGCGCAGGTACTGCTCGAGTTCAATGCCACTCAAGTGGATTTCCCGGCTGCACAGACCATCCAGCAACGTTTCGAGGCACAGGTGGCCGAACGGCCGGACGCGCTGGCGGCAGTGTTTGCCGACGCGCAACTGACCTACGCCGAACTCAATCAGCAAGCCAATGCCTTGGCGCAGCATCTGATCGGTTTGGGCGTGAAACCCGACGACCGTGTCGCCATCGTCGCCCGTCGCGGGCTGGACACCCTGGTCGGGCTGGTGGCGATCCTCAAGGCCGGCGCCGGTTACGTGCCGATTGACCCGGCGCACCCGGCGGAGCGATTGAACTACCTGCTCGACGACAGCGCGCCAGTCGCCGTACTGACCCAAAGTCATCTGCGCGAGCGACTGCCGGCGCTAAACGTGCCGGTGCTCGACCTCGATCACTGCAACTGGCCGCTGACGGTTACGCAAAACCCGCAGGTACCGGGCCTGAGCACCGCGAACCTGGCCTACGTGATCTACACCTCCGGCTCCACTGGTTTGCCCAAAGGCGTGATGGTCGAGCATCACACCTTGAGCAATCTGGTCGACTGGCACTGCACCGCGTTCGACCTGTGTGCCGGGCGTCACACCTCAAGCCTGGCCGGGTTCGGCTTCGATGCGATGGCTTGGGAAGTCTGGCCGGCGCTCTGCGCGGGCGCGACCCTGCATCTGGCGCCGACTCACGAGGGCGGCGAAGACATCGATGCCTTGCTCGCGTGGTGGTGCGCGCAGCCGCTGGACGTGAGCTTCCTGCCGACCCCGGTGGCCGAATACGCCTTCAGCCAGAACCTCGAACACCCGACCCTGCGCACGTTGTTGATCGGCGGCGACCGCTTGCGGCAGTTCAATCGCAATCAGCATTTCGACGTGATCAACAACTACGGCCCGACCGAGGCCACGGTGGTCGCGACCTCAGGTCTGGTGCAAAGCGGCGACGCGCTGCACATCGGCAAACCGCTGAGCAATGCCACGGTGTACCTGCTCGACGAACAACAGCGCCCGGTGCCGCTTGGCGTTGCCGGTGAGCTGTACGTCGGCGGTGCCGGGGTTGCCCGTGGCTACCTCAATCGCCCGGACATGACTGCCGAACGCTTTCTGCGTGACCCGTTCAGCCGCGCGCCGAACGCGCGGATGTACCGCACCGGCGACCTTGCACGCTGGCGTGAAGACGGCAACATCGAGTACCTGGGGCGCAACGACGATCAGGTGAAAATCCGTGGCGTGCGCATCGAATTGGGCGAGATCGAAACCTGCCTCAACCAGTTGCCGGGGATTCAGGAAGCGGTGCTGCTGGCCCGCGAAGATCAACCCGGCCAGCCGCGACTGGTGGCCTACTTCACCGAACAGCCGCAGGTCGAAGCGCTGCCGGTGGGCGAGTTGCGCGCGCAATTGCTCAGCCGGTTGCCGGAGTACATGGTGCCGACCGCGTTCGTCAAACTCGCCGCGCTGCCGCTGACCGCCAATGGCAAGGTCGACCGCAAGGCCTTGCCGGCGCCGGATCTGGCGGCGCTGTTCACCCGCGAGTACGCAGCGCCCGAAGGCGAGGTGGAAACCGCGCTGGCGCAGATCTGGGCCGACGTGCTGCAAGTCGAGCGGGTCGGGCGTCAGGATCACTTCTTCGAACTAGGCGGGCATTCGTTGCTGGCGATGCGCATGGTCTCGCAAGTGCGCCAGCGCCTGGGTGTCGAGCTGGCGCTGAGCGATCTGTTTGCCAACGCCGAACTGGCGGCGGTCGCGGCAGTGCTGAGCGAGGCCGGACGCTGTGCGCAACCGCAGATCGTGCCGGTCCCGCGTGACGGCGCGTTGCCGCTGTCGTTCGCCCAGCAACGCCTGTGGTTCCTCGCGCAAATGGAAGGCGCCAACACCGCCTACAACATTCCCGTGGCCCTGCGTCTGCGTGGCCGTCTCGACGACGCGGCGCTGCAACGCGCACTGGCACGGATCGTCGCCCGGCACGAAACCCTGCGCAGTCGCTTTGCGCAATTCAACGACGAAGCGCAAGTGCTGATTGCCCCGGTGGACACCGGTCTGCTGCTGCGTGTCGAGGACCTGCGCCAGCACCCGCAACCCGAGGAAACCTTGCAAGCGCTGATTCAGGGCGAAGCCTCCGGGCCGTTCGACTTGCAGGACGATCCGTTGATTCGCGGGCGACTGGTGCGGTTGGCGGATGATCACCATGTGCTGTTGCTGACCCTGCACCACATCATCTCTGACGGTTGGTCGATGGGCGTTTTGACCCGCGAACTGATGGCGCTGTATCAGGCGTTCAGTCACGGTCAGCCGGATCCATTGCCGCCGCTGGCGCTGCAATACACCGACTACGCGGTGTGGCAGCGGCGCTGGCTCAGCGGCGAGGTGCTGCAACGCCAGAGCGAATACTGGCAACAGAACCTGGCCGGCGCCCCGGCGCTGCTGATGCTGCCGACCGATCGGCTGCGCCCGGCGCAGCAGGACTATGCCGGCAGCAGCGTTGCCGTCGTGCTCGACGAGCGCCTTAGCGCCGGGCTCAAAGCCTTGGGCCAGCGCCACGGCGTGACCCTGTACATGACGCTGATGAGTGCCTGGGCGATGCTGCTCAGCCGCTTGTCCGGACAGGCGGAAGTGGTGATCGGTTCGCCAGTGGCCAACCGCACCCGCGCCGAGATCGAAGGCCTGATCGGCATGTTCGTCAACACCCTGGCGCTGCGCATCGACACCTCGGGCGAGCTGAGCGTCGAAGCGCTGCTGGCGCGGGTCAAGGCGCAAACCCTGCAAGCGCAGGCGCATCAGGATCTGCCGTTCGAGCAAGTGGTGGAAATCACCCGGCCCGTGCGCAGCCTGGCCCACAGCCCGTTGTTCCAGACCTTGCTCAGTTGGGATGGCCTCGAAAGCCCGGCGCTGGCCCTCGGCGAACTGACGCTGGAAGGCGTGGCCGAGCCGAGCCACTTCGCCAAGTTCGACCTGTCGCTGAGCCTCAATGAGTCCAACGGCAGCATTCGCGGATCGCTGGAATACGCCACGGCGTTGTTTGACCAGAGCACGGTCGAGCGCTTCACCGGTTACTTCCTGCGCCTGTTGCAGGCGATGGTCGCCAACGATCAGGCGCTGCTGGAACAGGCGACGCTGCTGGCGCCGGAAGAACAGCAGCGTTTGCTGGTCGAGTTCAATGCCACGGCGGTCGATTACAACCTTGATCAGACCATTCACGGCTTGTTCGAGGCGCAAGTGGCGCGCTCGCCGCTGGCACCAGCGGTGGTCGCGGGTGAGCAGCAACTGAGCTACACCGAACTCAACGCCCGAGCCAATCAACTGGCGCGGCACCTGCGTGATTTGGGCGTAGGGCCGGATGCGCGGGTGGCGATCTGCGTCGAACGCGGTCTGGACATGGTGGTCGGGCTGTTGGCGATCCTTAAGGCCGGCAGCGGTTATGTGCCGCTGGACCCGGCGTATCCGCTGGAACGACTGGCCTACATGCTCGAGGACAGCGCGCCGCTGGCGGTGCTGGTGCAGGGTTCGACGCGTTTGTTGCTCGGTGACGTTGGCGTGCCGGTGATCGATCTGGATCTGCCGCATTGGCAAGCGCTGGCGACGGAAAACCTTTCGCTCGCTGAATTGACCCCGCAGCACACCGCCTACGTGATCTACACCTCCGGCTCCACCGGCCAACCGAAAGGCGTGATCAACGAACACGGCGGGGTAGTCAACCGCCTGCTGTGGATGCAGGACGCCTATCAACTCACCGCCAGCGACACGGTGTTGCAGAAGACCCCGTTCAGCTTCGACGTCTCGGTATGGGAGTTCTTCTGGCCGTTGATGACTGGCGCCCGATTGGTCATGGCCCGACCTGAGGGGCACAAGGATCCGCAGTACCTCAGTGAAGTGATCGAGCGTGAAAACATCACCACGCTGCACTTTGTCCCATCGATGCTCGACGTTTTCCTCGCTCACGCCGACACCGCACGTTGCAGCAGTCTGCGGCAAGTCATGTGCAGCGGCGAAGCGTTGCCGGGCAGCGTGGTGCGGCGTTTCAAGCAGCAACTGCCGGCCAGCCAACTGCACAACCTCTACGGTCCGACCGAGGCCGCAGTGGACGTGACCGCGTGGAACTGCGCCGGGCCGCTGGAAAGCACCCCGGACAACACGCCGATCGGCAAACCGATCGCCAACACCCGCATGTACATCCTCGATGCCCAGCAACAACCGGTGCCGCACGGCGTGGTCGGTGAGCTGTACATCGGTGGCGTGCAGGTGGCGCGCGGTTATCTGAATCGCCCGGAACTGAACGCCGAACGCTTCCTCAATGATCCGTTCCAGAGTAATGGACGGATGTACCGCACCGGCGACGTCGCCCGCTATTTGCCGGACGGCAATATCGAATACCTGGGCCGCAACGACGATCAGGTGAAGATCCGTGGCCTGCGCATCGAACTCGGTGAAATCCAGGCACGCCTGACCCAGATCGATGGCGTGCAGGAAGCCGCCGTATTGGCCCGCGAAGACGTGCCGGGCGACAAGCGTCTGGTCGCGTACTACACCGGCGCACCGCTGGAAGTCGAAACACTGCGCAGCCATTTGCTTGAGCACCTGCCGGACTACATGGTGCCTGCAGTGTTCGTGCATCTCGATGCATTGCCGCTGAGCCCCAACGGCAAACTCGACCGCAAGGCACTGCCGGCCCCGGATCTGGCGACGCTGACCGCCCGTGAATACGAAGCCCCGGTCGGCGAAGTGGAAACCGCGCTCGCGCAGCTCTGGGCTGAATTGCTCAAGGTTGAGCGGGTAGGGCGCCACGACCATTTCTTCGAACTCGGTGGTCACTCGCTGCTGGCGGTGAATCTGGTGGCGCGGATGCGCCGTGCCGGCCTGAGCGCCGACATTCGCGTGCTGTTCAACCAGCCGACCGTCGCCGCGCTGGCCGCTGCCGTGGGCGGTGAACCGGAAGCCGAAGTCCCGGCCAACCTCATCCCGGCGGACTGCACGCGCATCACTCCCGAGTTGTTGCCACTGGTGGCGCTCGACCAGCCGAGCATCTACCGCATCGTCGCCAGCATCCCCGGCGGCGTGGCCAACGTGCAGGATATTTACCCGTTGGCGCCGTTGCAGACCGGCATCCTCTTTCATCACCTGTCCGCCGCCCAAGGCGATCCGTATGTGTTGCAGGCGCAGTTCGCGTTTGCCGATGAGCAACGCCTGAACAGCTTCACCCAAGCCTTGCAGAACGTAATCCAGCGCCACGACATCCTGCGCACTTCGCTGTTCTGGGACGGGCTGCAAGACCCGGTGCAAGTGGTCTGGCGTGAGGCGCCGCTGGCGTGCGAAGCGCTGGAGCTGAATGGCACGGACGGCGATGTACTCGAGCAATTGCGCCGGCGCTTCGACGCCGCGCAGTACCGCATGGCCGTCAATCAGGCGCCGCTGATGCGCGTGATGCACGCCTGGGATTCAGCCAATCAGCGGGTGGTGGCGTTGTTGCTGTTCCATCACCTGGTGATGGACCATGTGGCACTGGAGGTGCTGCAACACGAAATGCAGGCGTTCCTCAGCGGCCAGCCGCAACGTCTGGCCGAACCGGTGCCGTATCGCAATTACGTGGCGCACAGCCGTGGCGCAATCAGTGATCAGGCGCATGAAGCGTTCTTCCGCAAAATGCTCAGTGACATCAGCGAACCGAGCGCGCCGTACAGCCTGCACAGCATTGCCGAGGGCCACGCCGCAGAAGCACGACGGGTACTCGACCTCGATCTGAGTCAGCGCGTCAGGGCCAAGGCCCGACGGCTGGGGATCAGCGCCGCGAGCCTGATGCATCTGGCCTGGGCGCAGGTGTTGGGAAAACTCTCCGGGCGTGACGAAGTGGTGTTCGGCACTGTGTTGCTGGGGCGGTTGCAGGCGGGCGAGGGCGCCGAGCGCGCGCTCGGGGTGTTCATCAACACCTTGCCGCTGCGGGTCGATCTCGGGCAACGCTCGGCGCAGGAAGCCGCGCTCGCCACCCACCAACGGTTGAACGCGCTGCTGCAACATGAGCATGCGCAATTGGTGCTGGCCCAGCGTTGCAGTGGTATGCCCGCCGGCACGCCGTTATTCAGCACGCTGTTCAACTATCGCCACAGCGCAACTGCCGACACGCCTTCCCCGGAGGCGGCGAACGCGTGGCAAGGCATGCAGTTGCTCAATACCCAGGAGCACACCAACTATCAGTTGAGCGTGAGTGTCGATGACCTCGGCGAAGGTTTCGCCTTCACTGCACTGGCCGCTCCCGGCATTAATCCCGCACGCATCTGCGAGTACCTGCAACGGGCGGTGAGCAACCTGCTGCAGGCACTGGAACAGACACCACAATTGAGCGTTGATCAGGTGTCGATCCTGGCCCCAGACGAACGCCGGCAATTGCTGGTCGAGTTCAATGCCACCGAGCGGGAATACCCGCGTGCGCCGACCGTGCACGCATTATTCGAAAGGCAAGTGGCGGCCGATCCGCACGCCATCGCTGTGGTGCATAGCGGGCAAACGTCGAGTTATGGCGATTTGAATGATCGGGCCAACCGCTTGGCCCACTACCTGATCGCTCAAGGCGTACAGCCGGGCGCTCATGTGGCGATCCTGCTGCCGCGCTCGCGGGAGCTGTTGGTCGCGCAGCTGGCGATTGCCAAGTGCGCAGCGGCCTATGTGCCGCTGGACATCAACGCGCCGAGCGAGCGCCAGGCGTTCATGCTTGAGGACAGCCGCGCCGTGGCGTTGCTGACACTCAGCAGCGAAGAGATCGACTACGCTGCGCCGCGCATCGACCTCGACCGGCTCAAGCTCAGCGGTCAGTCGACGCACAATCCGAATCTGGCGCAAAGCTCGGACGCGCTGGCGTACATCATGTACACCTCCGGTTCCACCGGTACGCCGAAGGGTGTGATGGTGCCGCACCGTGGCATCGCTCGTCTGGTGCTGAACAACGGCTACGCCGATTTCAACCCGCAGGATCGCGTGGCGTTTGCGTCCAACCCGGCGTTCGACGCCAGCACCATGGACATCTGGGGGCCGCTGCTCAACGGCGGACGCGTGGTGGTGATCGATCACCAGACCCTGCTGGATCCGAACGCATTCGGTCGCGAATTGAGCGCCAGCGGCGCGACAATCCTGTTTGTCACCACCGCGCTGTTCAACCAGTACGTGCAACTGATTCCGCAGGCCCTGAAAGGCTTGCGCATGGTTCTGTGCGGCGGTGAACGCGGCGATCCGGCAAGCTTCCGCCGCTTGCGGGCCGAGGCGCCGCAGCTGCGCATCGTGCATTGCTACGGCCCGACCGAAACCACCACTTACGCCACCACGTTTGAAGTGCACGAAGTGGCGGAAAACGCCGAAAGCGTGCCGATTGGCGCGCCGATCTCCAACACGCAGGTGTACGTGCTCGACGCGCATCAGCAACCGGTGCCGATGGGCGTGACCGGCGAGTTGTACATCGGCGGGCAGGGCGTGGCCCTCGGTTACTTGAACCGTGCCGATCTGACGGCGGAAAAATTCCTGCCCGATCCGTTCAGCGACCGTCCGGGCGCGTTGCTCTACCGCACTGGCGACCTCGTGCGCTGGCTGGCGCCGGGGCAGCTCGATTGCATCGGGCGCAATGACGATCAGGTGAAAATCCGTGGTTTCCGCATCGAACTCGGTGAGATCGAAAATCGTTTGCTGAGCTATCCGGGGATCAACGAAGCGGTGGTGCTCGCCCGGCGCGATGGTCAGGAACCGCTGCGGCTGGTGGCCTACTACACCGCGCACGACGGCACGCTGGAACTGGCTGGCCTGCGTGAGCATTTGCAGACGCAATTGCCGGAATACATGGTGCCGAGTGCCTGGGTGCAGCTCGATGCCTTGCCGCTGAACAACAACGGCAAGGTTGATCGCAAAGCCTTGCCCGAACCGGATGCTGCGGCGTTGTTCACCCGTGAATACGTTGCGCCGCAAGGTGAACTGGAAACCGCGCTGGCGCAGATCTGGGCCGAGACCCTGCAAGTCGAACAGATCGGCCGCCATGACCACTTCTTCGAACTCGGCGGTCATTCGTTGCTGGCGATGCGCATGCTGTCGCAGGTGCGCCAGCGTCTGGGCGTCGAACTGCCCCTGAGCGAGTTGTTTGCCGATCCGCATCTCAGCGCGGTGGCCGAGGTGCTGACCCGCGCCGGGCGCAGCACGCTGCCAGAGATCGTCGCGGCCGCGCCGGATCAAGCGCTGCCGCTGTCCTTCGCCCAGCAGCGCCTGTGGTTCCTCGCGCAAATGGACGGTGGCAACTCGGCGTACAACATTCCGCTTGGCCTGCGCCTGCGCGGGCAACTCGACGGCGAAGCGCTGCAACGCGCACTGGCGCAGATCGTTGCGCGGCACGCAACCCTGCGCAGCCGTTTCGTCAGCATCGACGATCAGGCGCAGGTGCTGATTGCGCCGGTCGATAGCGGTCTGCTGTTGCCGATTGAAGACCTGCGCCAAGACCCGCAGGCCGAAGCCAGCGTGCAGGCGCTGCTCGCGCAGGAAGCCGCGACGGCCTTCGATCTGCAGCACGATCCACTGATTCGCGGACGTCTGGTACGTCTGGCCGACGAGCACCATGTGCTGTTGCTGACCGTGCATCACATCGTCGCCGACGGTTGGTCGATGGGTGTGCTGACCCGTGAGCTGATGGCGCTGTATCAGGCCTTCAGTCACGGTCAGCCGGATCCATTGCCGCCACTTGCGCTGCAATACGGCGACTACGCCGTGTGGCAGCGGCGCTGGCTCAGCGGTGAAGTGCTGCAGCGGCAGAGCGATTACTGGCAGCAGACCCTCGACGGCGCGCCGGCCTTGCTGACCCTGCCCACCGACCGTCCGCGTCCGCCACAACAGGACTTTGCCGGCAGCAGCGTCGAAGTACGCCTGGATGAGCAACTAAGTGCCGGGCTAAGAGCCTTGAGTCAGCGTCACGGCGTGACCCTGTTCATGACCCTGATGAGTGCCTGGTCGCTGTTGCTGAGTCGTCTGTCTGGGCAGTCCGACGTGGTGATCGGCTCGCCGGTGGCCAACCGCACCCGCGCTGAGATCGAAGGCCTGATCGGCATGTTCGTCAACACCCTGGCGCTGCGCATCGACACCTCGGGTGAACCGAGCGTTGCCACGCTGCTGGCGCGGGTCAAGGCGCGCACGCTGGAGGCGCAGGCGCATCAGGATCTGCCGTTCGAGCACGTGGTGGAAATCGCCCGGCCGGCGCGCAGTCTGGCGCACAGCCCGTTGTTCCAGAGCACGCTGAGCTGGGACAGCAGCGTCGGCCCGCACCTGGCGCTGGGCGATCTGCGCCTCGAAGGGGTGGCCGCGCCGGGCCGGGTGGCCAAGTTCGACCTGACTTTGACCCTGGGTGAGGTCAACGGGGTGATTCGCGGTTCGCTGGAATACGCCACGGCGTTGTTCGATCAAGCGACCGTCGAGCGTTATGTCGGCTACTTGCAGCGCCTGCTGGCGGCGATGGTCAGCGATGAGCTGACAGTCCTGGAGCGGGTGCAATTACTCGCCGAGTCTGAGCGTCAGCGCTTGCTGTACGACTTCAACGCCACGGCGCGCGAGTATCCGCAAACGCTGACCGTACACGGGATTTTCCAGCAACAGGCAGCGGCGCATCCCAAAGCGGTGGCGGCGGTGCATGGCGAGCATTCGCTGAGCTACTTTGAGCTGAACGCCCAGGCCAACCGTCTGGCGCATCACTTGATCAGCCACGGCGTGCAGCCCGGCGACCACGTGGCGATCCTGTTGCCGCGTTCGCTGGAATTGCTGGTGGCGCAACTGGCGATTGCCAAGTGCGCGGCGGCCTATGTGCCGCTGGACATCAACGCGCCAAGCGAGCGGCAGGCGTTCATGGTCGAGGACTGTCACGCGGCGGCGTTGCTGACCCTCAGCAGTGAAGTCATCGACTACGCTGCGCCACGCATCGACCTCGACCGCTTGACCCTCAGCGGCCAACCGACGCACAACCCGAATCTGGCGCAGTCCTCGGAGTCGCTGGCGTACATCATGTACACCTCCGGTTCCACTGGCACGCCGAAAGGCGTGATGGTCCCGCACCGCGCCATCGGCCGCCTGGTGCTGAACAACGGTTACGCCGATTTCAATGCGCAGGACCGCGTGGTGTTCGCCTCCAACCCGGCGTTCGACGCCAGCACCATGGACATCTGGGGACCGCTGCTCAACGGCGGGCGTGTGGTGGTGATCGATCACCAGACCTTGCTTGATCCGAACGCGTTCGGCCATGAATTGAGCGCCTCCGGGGCGACCGTGCTGTTCGTCACCACGGCGCTGTTCAACCAGTATGTGCAGCTGATTCCGCAGGCGCTGAAAGGCTTGCGCATTCTGTTGTGTGGTGGTGAGCGTGGCGATCCGGCGGCGTTCCGTCGACTGCTGGCCGAGGCGCCCGCGCTGCGCATCGTGCATTGCTACGGTCCGACCGAAACCACCACTTACGCCACGACATTTGAAGTGCGTGAAGTGGCGGAAAACGCCGAGAGCGTGCCGATTGGCGCGCCGATCTCCAACACTCAGGTGTATGTGCTCGACACGCATCAGCAACCGGTGCCGATGGGCGTGACCGGCGAGTTGTACATCGGCGGGCAGGGCGTGGCGCTGGGTTATCTGAATCGCGCCGATCTGACCGCCGAGAAGTTTCTGTGTGATCCGTTCAGCGAGCAGCCGGGTGCGTTGCTGTATCGCACCGGCGACCTCGCACGCTGGCTGGCCCCGGGGCAGCTCGATTGCATCGGGCGCAATGACGATCAGGTGAAGATTCGCGGTTTCCGTATCGAGTTGGGCGAAATCGAAAACCGCCTGCTCAACTGCCAGGGGATCAAGGAAGCCGTGGTACTGGCGCGCCGCGATGGTCAGGACATCACCCGTCTGGTGGCGTACTACACCGCGCACGCCGGCCGCCTGGACAGCGCCGATCTGCACGCGCAGTTGCTGGCACGACTGCCGGAATACATGGTGCCGACCGCGTGGGTGCAACTGGATGTGCTGCCGTTGAACAACAACGGCAAGGTCGACCGCAAGGCGCTGCCGGCACCGACGCAGGCAGCGCTGCTCAGCCGGGTGTATGTGGCGCCGATCTCGGCGCTGGAAGACCATTTGGCGCGGATCTGGGCTGGCTTGTTGCAGCTCGAACAGGTCGGTCGTCACGACAACTTCTTCGAACTGGGCGGGCACTCGTTGCTGGCGATGCGCATGCTGTCGCAGGTGCGCCAGCAGTTGGGCGTCGAGCTGACACTCGCCGAGCTGTTCGCCAACCCCGAGCTGGCCGCTGTCGCCGAGGTACTGAGCCGGGCGGGGCGCAGCACCTTGCCGGAGATTTTGCCGGCGCCGCGTGATCAGCTATTGCCGCTGTCCTTCGCCCAGCAACGTCTGTGGTTCCTGGCGCAGATGGATGGCGGCAACAGCGCCTACAACATCCCGGTCGGTCTGCGCCTGCGCGGTCGGCTGGATGAAGACGCGCTGCAACGGGCACTGGCACGCATCGTCGCCCGACACGAAACCTTGCGCAGCCGCTTCAGCCAGATCGACGATCAGCCGCAGGTGCGGATTCTGCCGGCCGACACCGGTCTGTTGCTGCCGGTAGAAGACCTGCGCCGGCACCCGCAGGCTGATAACGCCTTGCGCGGCCTGATCGAGGAGCAGGCCTGCGCCTCCTTCAATCTGCAGCATGATGCGCTGCTGCGCGGACGTCTGGTGCGTCTGGCTGATGATCATCATGTGCTGTTGCTGACGCTGCACCACATCATCGCCGATGGCTGGTCGATGGGCGTGCTGACCCGTGAGCTGGCCGCGTTGTATCAAGCGTTCAGCCGTGGCGAAGACGATCCGCTGCCGCCGCTGGCGCTGCAATACACCGACTACGCGGTGTGGCAACGGCGCTGGCTCAGTGGCGAGGTGCTGCAGCGTCAGAGCGATTACTGGCAGCGGACCCTGGCCGGCGCGCCAGCCCTGCTGACCCTGCCCACCGACCGTCCGCGTCCGCCACAGCAGGACTATTCCGGCAGCCGCGTCGACCTGCTGCTCGATCAACACTTGAGCGCCGGTTTGAAAGCCTTGTGTCAGCGTCGCGCGGTGACGCCGTACATGGTGATCATGAGCGCCTGGGCGATGTTGCTCAGTCGGTTGTCCGGGCAGAGCGACGTGGTGATCGGCTCGCCGGTGGCCAACCGCACCCGCGCCGAGATCGAAGGCCTGATCGGCATGTTCGTCAACACCCTGGCGCTGCGCATCGACACCTCGGGTGAGCCGAGCGGCGAGGCGCTGCTGGCGCGGGTCAAGGCGCAGACTCTGGACGCTCAGGCGCATCAGGATCTGCCGTTCGAGCAAGTGGTGGACATCAGCAAGCCTGTCCGCAGCCTGTCGCACAGCGCGTTGTTCCAGACCATGCTCAGTTGGGACAACAACGACGGTCCGAGCCTGACCCTCGGCGACCTGACCCTGGAAGGGGTGGCCGGCGACAGCCATTTTGTGAAGTTCGACCTGTCGCTGAGTCTTGGCGATTCCCACGACGGGATTCGCGGTTCGTTGCGCTATGCCACGGCGTTGTTCGATGAAGCGACGGTGCAGCGTTTTGTCGGCTACTTCCAGCGGCTGCTGGCGGCGCTGGTCAACGATGATCAGGCGGTGCTTGCGCGAGTGCCGTTGCTGGCACCGCAGGAGCAGCAGCGTTTGCTGGTCGATTTCAATGCCAGCGCCGTTGATTGTCCGCTGGAGCAGCCGTTGCATGGCTTGTTCGAAGCGCAGGTGCGGCGCAAACCGGACGCTGTCGCGCTGCAGTCCGCGCAAGGCAACCTGACCTACCGCGAGCTCAATCAGCGCGCCAACCGCTTGGCCCAGCACCTGCGCGAACTCGGTGTGCAGCCGGATGCGCGGGTGGCGATCTGCGTCGAGCGCGGGTTGGATCTGGTGGTCGGTCTGCTCGGCATCCTCAAGGCCGGTGGTGCCTATGTGCCGCTGGACCCGGGGTATCCGGTGGAGCGTCTGGCCTACATGCTCAAGGACAGCGCGCCGACTGCGGTGCTGGTGCAGACCGCTACTCGCGGGTTGTTCGATGACGCGGTCGCCACGGTGATCGACCTTGACCGCAGTACCTGGCAGCACCTGCCGGATCACGATTCGTCAGTGCCGGGCCTCAGCGCCTCGAACCTTGCGTACATGATCTACACCTCCGGTTCTACCGGGCTGCCGAAGGGCGTGATGATCGAACACCGCAGCGCCTGCAACATGGTGCATTGGGGTTCGCAGATTTCGCCGCCGACCGAACACGGTGCGTTGCTGCAAAAAGCACCGTTCAGCTTCGACAGTTCGGTGTGGGAGATCTTCTGGCCGCTGTGTTCCGGGATGCGTCTGGTGCTGGCGCGGCCGAACGGCAACCGCGATTCGGCCTATGTGGTGCAGACCATTCGTGAGCAGCAGGTCACCGTAGTCAAATTCGTTCCGGCGCTGTTGCAGCAGTTCATTGAGCAGGACGGTGTCGAGCAATGCACCAGCCTGACCGATGTGCTCAACGGTGGTGGTGAACTCAGTGCGGTACTGGCGCGACAGGTGCGTGATCGCCTGCCGTGGGTGCGTTTGCACAACGTTTATGGCCCGACTGAAACCACGGTGGACAGCACGGGCTGGACGCTGGAGCCGCATATGCCGGTGCCGGACAACGTGGTGCCGATCGGCACAGCCTTGAGCAACACTCGGCTGTACGTGCTCGATGCGTACGGTCAGCCGGTGCCGCAAGGCGTCAGTGGTGAGTTGCACATTGGCGGCGTCGGCGTGGCGCGTGGTTATCACGGACTGCCGGAGATGCAGGCCGAGCGCTTCATCGACAGCCCGTTTGTGGCGGGTGATCGCCTTTACCGTACGGGAGATCTGGCGCGCTACAACAATCACGGCGAGCTGGAATTCCTTGGTCGCAACGACTTCCAGATCAAGCTGCGGGGCTTGCGCTTGGAGCCGGGGGAAATCGAGGCGCGGCTGATCGAACATCCGGCGATTCGCGAGGCGGTGGTGATGGTGCGTGATGAGCGTCTGGTGGCCTGGTACACCATGCGTTCCGGCGTAGAAGCACCGAGTCTTGAGACGTTGCGCAGCCATGTGCTGGAGCGTCTGCCGGAGTACATGGTGCCGGGCGCGTTCGTGTTGCTCGACGCCTTGCCGCTGACACCAAACGACAAGATCGACCGCAAGGCCTTGCCGGAACCGGGTGCAGACGCGGTGATCAACCGCCCATACGTGGCGCCACAGGGTGAAGTCGAAACCGCACTGGCGCAGATCTGGAGCGAGGTGCTTGGCGTCGAACAGGTCGGGCGGCACGACAACTTCTTTGAACTGGGCGGGCATTCGTTGCTGGCGGTGAAGCTGGTCAATCTGATGCAACGGGCCGGGCTGCCACTGTCGCTGGCCGAACTGTTCCAGCATCCGAGCATCGAGTCTGCCGCCGCGCTGCTCAGTCAGGGCGAGGCGGTCAGTCAGCCTGACGGGCTGGTCGTGGTGCGTGCCGGGGCGCACGGTACGCCGCTGTTCCTGCTGCATGAATTCAGCGGCAGGGACGTGTACTTCCCGACGCTGGCCCAGCACATCGGTGGCGAGTTCCCGATTTACGGCCTGCCTGGCGTGACGCTCGGTCAGCCGCAATTGCGCACGCTTGAGTGCATGGCGCAGCGCATGGTCGGGATCATCCGCGCGGTACAGCCTCACGGGCCGTATCGGCTGGCGGGCTGGTCGTTCGGTGGAGTGCTGGCGCATGAAGTCGCGCAGCAATTGCTCGGCCTCGATGAGCCGGTGGATTTCATCGGCATGCTCGACAGCTATGCGCCAAACCCGCTCGCCCAGGACAAAACAATGTGGAGCGGCGAGGGCCTCGACAAGCGTCAGTTGCTCGGCCATTGCCGTGGGCGTTCGCTGATGCTTGGTGCTGGAAGCGAGACGGCGCTGGCGGCGGTGCAAGCGCTGGAAGCGCAAGTCGAACAACTGGATTTCCCCGAGCTGTTCAAGCGCTGTCAGGCGCAGCAGCTGACCGATCCAGAACTGGCCACGGTCAGTGCGGTGGAAGCCTGGCATTACTTTGATCGCGAAGCGGCGCATCGTCTGGCGCTGGCGCATTACCGGGTCAGCCCGGCGAGCCAGCCGATCCACCTGTTCCGTGCCCAGGAACTGATGGAAGGCCAGTCATTGCCGAGCCCGACGCGCGGCTGGGAAGAGCGCTTCGACATTGGCTTGCTGCGCTGCATCGACATCCCCGGCGACCACCGGACCATGATGAAGCACCCGCACATCCAAGCGCTCGGCCAGGCCATTACCCAGGCGCTGGAAACCCTGGTGACGCCGGAACCGGCGCTGTATCAACCGCTGCTGACGATTCAGACCGGGCAGCCGGGGCATGCGCCGATTTTCTGTGTGCCGGGGGCGGGTGACAGTGTCACCGGGTTCATTCACCTGACCGAGGCCATCGGCCCGGAATGGCCGATCATCGGCCTGCAACCGCGCGGGCTGGACGGCATCAGTGTGCCGCACAGCGCGGTCGAAGCCGCTGCCGCGTTCTACCTGCAAGCCATCGAGCAGATCCACCCGCAGGGGCCGCTGCACCTGATCGGCCATTCGTTCGGCGGCTGGGTCGCGCATGCCATGGCGGCGCAGTTGCAGGCGGCCGGGCGCGAGGTGGCTTCGCTGACCTTGATCGACAGCGAGGCACCGGGCGGTGACGGCACGGCGGGCAAGCCGCACACGGCCACTGCCGCGCTGCAACGGCTGATTGACACCCTGCAGTTGTCCTGTGGCAAATCGCTGGGCATCGATCCTGCGACCTTCGCCAACGCCGACGACACCACGCAACTGCGTCTGCTGCACGACGGCATGGTGCGCGCCGGGGTGTTGTCGGAGCGCGCGGCGCCGGACGCGATACACGGCCCGGTACGCACATTCGCCAGCGCCTTGCGCACGGTCTATCAACCGCGTCTGGCCTACACCGGGCCGGTGCGGCTGGTGCTGGTCGATGACCCGACGCTGGACGAGTGGGGCAATCAGCGCGAACAGGCGGCGATGCTCGAAGGCTGGCAGCGGCAGGTCAGCGATCTGGCGGTGTGGTACGGGCCGGGCAACCACTTCACGATTCTCAAGGCGCCCAACGTCTTCAGTTTCGCTGCGTGGTGGCATGACGGTCTGTCGCTGGCGGTCGGCGAAGTGCTGTCCTGAGTGTTGTTTTTCTATCAAGACCCGGCCACTGGCCGGGTTCATCCCTGAACGGACTTGTGGTTATTTATGGAAAAGTCGAAGTTGCGCAAAGTCGGTATGGGGTTGGCGTTGGCGGCGGTGGCCGGGTTGGTGCTGTACACGGTGCAGGCACCGGCCGAAGCGCCGAAATACCAGACCGCCCCGGTCGAACGCTCGGATATCGAAAACACTGTGCTCGCCACCGGTTTGCTGGAGGGCGTCAAGCAGGTGGACGTCGGTGCCCAGGTGTCGGGGCAGTTGAAGTCGCTCAAGGTCAAGGTGGGCGACAAGGTGAAGAAGGGCCAGTGGCTGGCCGAGATCGATCCGTTGGTGCTGCAGAACACCCTGCGGCAGGCGCAGGTCGATGAGGAAAACCTGCAGGCGCAAAAGCGCGCCACGCAAGCCCAGCTCAAGCAGACCAAAGCGATTTACCAGCGCTATCAGAACCTGCAGGAAGATGCGTCGATCTCGCGTCAGGACTTCGAAACCGCGCAATCGGACTACGAGGTGCAGCAGGCCAATCTGCTGTCGCTGGATGCGCAGATCAAGAGCGCGCACATCCAGATCGACACCGCCAAGGTCAACCTCGCGTATACGCGGATCGTCGCGCCGATCGACGGCGACGTGGTCGGCATCGTCACCCAGGAAGGCCAGACCGTGATTGCTAACCAGTTGGCGCCGATCCTGCTGAAACTGGCGGATCTGGACACCATGACCATCAAGGCCCAAGTGTCGGAAGCCGACGTGATTCATATCGCGCCGGGGCAGCAGGTGTATTTCACCATTCTCGGCGAAGACAAACGCTATTACGGCAAGCTGCGCGGCACTGAGCCGGCGCCGCAGAACTTCCTCGAAACGCCGCCGGCCGGCACCCCAAAACAAAACACCGCAGTGTTCTATAACGCGCTGTTCGAGGTGCCCAATCCCGACCATCGCTTGCGCATCTCGATGACCGCGCAAGTGCGCATCGTCCTCGATACCGCGCAATCGGTGCTGACCGTGCCGGTGGCCGCGCTTGGGCCACGCAACGCCGATGGCAGCTTTCCGGTGCGGGTGCTCGATGCCAAGGGCCAGGCGCAGTCGCGCAACGTGCAGACCGGGATCAACAACAACGTCAAAGTGCAGATCAATCAGGGCCTCAGCGAAGGCGAGCGGGTGGTGATCGGTGATCCGTTGCCCGCCGTGGCGGGGGCTTGAGCATGACGCAAGCGTTGCTGCAACTGACTGGCATCACCCGCAGTTTCACTGCCGGCGACCGCGAATTTCTCGCGCTGAAGGACATCAACCTGACGATCAATGCCGGAGAAATGGTGGCGATCATCGGCGCCTCCGGTTCCGGCAAGTCAACCCTGATGAACATCCTCGGCTGCCTCGATTACGCCACCGCTGGCAGCTACAAGATCAATGGCCAGGAAACCCGCGACCTCGATGATCAGGCGCTGGCCGAGCTGCGCCGCGATTACTTCGGTTTCATCTTCCAGCGCTATCACTTGCTGCCGCACCTGAGCGCGATGCACAACGTCGAGATGCCGGCGATCTACGCCGGCATCCCCGCGCCGCAACGCCACGCCCGCGCCCGCGAGCTGCTGGCGCGTCTGGGTCTCGACGGGCACCTGACGCACCGTCCGAGTCAGCTCTCCGGCGGTCAGCAGCAGCGGGTGAGTATCGCCCGGGCCTTGATGAATGGCGGTGAAGTGATTCTCGCCGACGAACCCACCGGCGCCCTCGACACCGCCAGCGGCAAGGAAGTGATGCGCATCCTGCTGGAGCTGCACGCGGCCGGGCACACGGTGATTCTGGTGACCCACGACCCGAAAGTCGCGGCCAACGCCGAACGCATCATCGAAGTCAGCGACGGTGAAATCCTCAGCGACCGGCGCAACCAGCGCGACACCGGGCAACTGTCGGACGAAGAGGAGGTGCCGCCCAAACCACCGGCGACACGCCGTTTGGTCGCCAGCCTCGGGCTGTTCAAGGAAGCGTTCAACATGGCCTGGGTGGCGCTGATTTCGCACCGCATGCGCACCTTGTTGACCATGCTCGGGATCGTCATCGGCATCACCTCGGTGGTGTCGATTTCGGCGATCGGCGAGGGCGCGAAAAACTACGTGCTCAAGGACATTTCGGCGATCGGCAGCAACACCATCGATATCTATTCCGGCAGCAGTTTCGGCGACAAACGCGCCGCGTCGATCGAGACACTGGTGCCGGCCGACGTCACCGCGCTGAATCAACTGTATTACGTCGACAGCGCCACCCCGGTGGTCGGTCGCAGCATGCTTCTGCGTTATCGCAACATCGACCTCGATGCGCAGATCAACGGTGTCAGTGATCAGTATTTCCAGGTTCGCGGAATCAAACTGGAGGCGGGCATCACCTTCAGCGAAACCGACGCCCGGCGTCAGGCGCAGGTGGTGGTGATCGACTACAACACCCGGCATCGGCTGTTCGCCGAGGGCGTCGATCCGCTGGGCCAGGTGATCCTGATCGGCAACCTGCCGTGCACGGTGATCGGCGTGGCGGCCGAGAACAAAAACCTGTTTGCCTCCGGCAAGACTCTCAACGTCTGGGTGCCCTACGAAACCGCCGCCGGCCGTATCCTGGGCCAACGTTTTCTCGACAGCATCAGCGTACGGATCAAGGACGGCCAGTCGAGCAAAGTGGTGGAAAATCACGTCACCCAATTGATGCTGCAACGCCACGGCATCAAGGACTTCTACACCAACAACCTCGACAGCGTGATGCAGACCGTGCAGAAAACCAGCCGCTCGCTGGCCTTGCTGCTGTCGCTGATCGCGGTGATTTCGCTGGTGGTCGGCGGCATCGGCGTGATGAACATCATGCTGGTGTCGGTCACCGAGCGTACCCGCGAGATCGGCATTCGCATGGCGGTCGGCGCACGGCAGTCGGACATCCGTCAGCAGTTTCTGGTGGAGGCGGTGATGGTCTGCTTGCTCGGCGGGGCCATCGGCATTTCCCTGTCGTATGCCATCGGCCATCTGTTTTCGCTGTTCATCAAGGAATGGGAGATGGTGTTCTCCATGGCCTCGGTGCTGACGGCGGTGATCTGCTCGACGCTGATCGGCATCGTCTTCGGCTTCGTCCCCGCGCGCAATGCATCGCGCCTCGATCCGATCGAGGCGCTGGCGCGGGACTGATTGCCGAAGCTGATTGGCCGGGCTCGTGCCTGAAGTGCAAAAATCGAAAGGGACGGGTCATGAACCCGTCCCTGTTTTTCGCTTTCCAACTGTGGGAGCTGGCTTGCCAGCGATGACGGCCTACCCGCCGACCAACCTCCCAACTGAATGCACTCATTCCAACTGTGGGAGCTGGCTTGCCAGCGATGGCGGCCTACCCGCCGACCAACTCCCACCTGAATGCACTCATTCCAACTGTGGGAGCGGGCTTGCTCGCGAAAGCGGCCTCACAGTCGACCAATCCCCAACTGAATACACTCGGTCAAATTGTGGGAGCTGGCTTGCCAGCGATGGCGGCCTACAAGACGATCACCCTCCCACTGAATGCACTCATTCCAACTGTGGGAGCGAGCTTGCTCGCGAAAGCGGCTTGCCAGACAACATCAAAACAACAGAGCAAACCCCGCACATAAACATAACCCCGCAACCACGTTTAAAGTACACGAACCGTTACGCCATAGCGGCTACAACGCCTTGCGCCGTTACCTACGCGTACGCCAGAATCCGCCGGCTTACACGGCTATGGGCCGGGCTATATCGTTTCCCTGTCACTGCAAAACAGTGATCGGGTTTGGTAGCCCGTTTCTAAGTGTGATGGCGACACCATATGCAGTCCCTTTTCAGGGGGACTCGATTTTTTATGGTGGCCATGCGTGGGGCTCCTTCGGGAGCGCCGGGTTTTCCTGCTTAGACCGGTCTACCAACCCGCGTATGGCCGCCACCCTCGTTTGGTAGCGAGAGTGATGGCTCCTTACTTTTGCTAAGCAGGAGCTTCATCCATGTTCAAAGCCACACCCAACCCCCCGGACACCTCGATCCCGTACGACCCGGCCCTCGACCCGCAGAAGATAAAAGCGGCAACCGATCGCGCCATCAATTTCTACCTCCACCCCGGCGCACTGAAGATCTCGGTCCCTTCAACCTCGTCATGCAAGGCGAACAGAATCTTCCTCATCGACCCCACCGTGGACGAAGAAACGTTGCTCGTCGAAGCCTGCGAATCATTAGCCGCCGCCAGCGACATGGCCCGTGATATCGGCGACACCGTCGATAACCCACAGCGCCGGGCCATGCTGATGCTGCATCAGGTGATCATGCTCAGTGAACTGATGGTCAACCGGGTACTGGACGGCCGCCGCATCCCGAACTAATCACGCGGCCCCTGTAGGAGCTGCCGCAGGCTGCGATCTTTTGATCTTGTTTTTAAAAAGCAACATCAAAAGATCGCAGCCTGCGGCAGCTCCTACAGGTCGTCATCCATTCAAAG